>JBKBSR010000450.1:0-2018 GCA_046291055.1 Roseococcus sp. | reverse complement strand
GCTTGTGCAGGAAGCGGTCGGGCAGCCGGGCCAGCTCCGGCGCCCAGCGCCGCACATAGTCGCCCTTGGCGTCGAACTTCTCGCCCTGCAGCACCGGGTTGAACACGCGGAAATAGGGCGCGGCGTCCGCCCCGCAGCCGGCCACCCACTGCCAGGAGGCGCTGTTGGAGGCGAGGTCGCCATCGAGCAGCGTGTCCCAGAACCAGGCTTCCCCCTCCTGCCAGGGCTGCAGCAGATGCTTCACGAGCAGCGAGCCGGCGATCATCCGCACCCGGTTGTGCATCCAGCCGGTGCGCCAGAGCTGGCGCATGCCCGCATCCACGATGGGATAGCCGGTGCGGCCGCGCCGCCAGGCGCGCAGCAGCGCCGGATCGGGCTGCCAGGGGAAGCGCGCGAAGCCTTCCTGCAAAGGCTGCTCGGGCATGTCGGGGCGGTGCCAGAGCAGGTGATGGGCGAACTCGCGCCAGAGGATCTCCTTGAGGAACACGTCCTCGCCGCGCGCCCCGGCCGCCCGCGCCGCATGCCAGACCTGCCGGGGCGAGAGCTCGCCGAAGCGCAGATGCGGCGAGAGGCCGGAGGTCCCCTCCACCCCCGGCCTGTCGCGCCGCCCGGCATAGGCCGCCAGCGCGCCGCGGGCGAAGCGCGCCAGGCGCTCGGCCGCGCCCGCCTCGCCGGGTGTCCAGTGCGCGGGGAACTCCCGCCACCAGTCGGGGGTGGGGGGCGCGGGGATCAGGCCCAGCGCCGCGAGCGGCAGCCCCTCGGGCGCGCCCTGGGCGGGGGCGAGGCGCGCGGGGGCGGGCAGGGGCGGCGGCGGCTCGCCCAGCGCGAAGAGGGCGCGGGCGAAGGGCGTATAGACCGAATAGGGCCGGCCCTGGCCGGTGCGGATGCGGTGCGGCTCGTGCAGCAGGCTTGATGTGTGCAGCACGAGGCGCCGGCCCTCGGCCGCCAGCGCCTGGTGCACCGCCTCGTCGCGGCGGCGCGCCCAGGGCTCGGTGAGGCGGCCGGCATGCACCTCGCCCGCCCCGATGGCGGCGGCCAGGCGCGGGATGATCTCGCGCGCCTCGCCCTTCGCGAGATGGAGCGCCGCGCCCCGCGCCGCGAGGTCGCGCCCCAGCGCCGCGAGCGAATGGTGCAGCCACCAGCGCTGCGCCCCGCCATGCGCCCAGCGCCCTGCCGCCGCGTCGTCCAGAACGTAGACGCAGAGCACGGGTCCCTCGGCGGCGGCGGAAAGGGCGGGATTGTCGGCAAGGCGCAGATCCTGGCGGAACCAGACGAGGCGGGGCATGACCATGCGCCTGACATGGGCGCGCCCCGCGCGGCGCGAAAGGGCGTCAGGCCGGAAGCGTTCCGCGATGCGGCGCGGCGGGCAGGCTGTAGAGGCGCTCCTGCCCCAGCAGGAAGGCGCGCGCCCCGCGCGGGAAGAGCGCCGCGAAGGCCGGGTCCGCGAGATCGAGCCCGCCCGCATAGGCGCCGAGCGCGGGCAGGACGAGCCGCCGCCCGTCGCTGACGAAGCAGGGGCGGGTGACGGCCCCGGCCCGGGTGAGGAGGCGCGCCTTCGGGTGCAGATGGCCGCTGATCTCGGCCTCGCCCTGGCGCGCCAGCGCCTGCCCGCCGATGTGGCGGAAGCGCAGCGGCCCCTCCTCCAGCGCCTCCACCGCCGCGCCGGGCAGCCCCTCGGGCGGCACGGGGTCATGGTTGCCGAGCACCCAGACCACCTCGCGCCCCTGCAGCAGCCGGCGCAGCAGGGCGAGATCCTCGGGCGCGAGGCGGGCCGCGCCAGCCGCGTCGTGGAAGCTGTCGCCCAGCAGGATCACCCGCCGCGGATCGTGCCGCCGCAGGGCAAGCGAGAGCCGTTCGAGCGTCGCGCGCGTGTCGTAGGGCGGCAGCGGGCGCCCGCGCGCGGCGAAATGGCTGCCCTTCTCGAGGTGCAGGTCGGCCGCGATCAGGCTGCGCCGGGCCGGCCAGAGCGCCACCCCCATGGGGCAGAGCATCAGCCGCTCGCCGGCCATGTGCAGGGG
>JBKBSR010000449.1:0-2024 GCA_046291055.1 Roseococcus sp. | reverse complement strand
TCCAGTGGGCCAAGGCGCAGGGCATCCCGGTCGGGCCCGGGCGCGGGTCGGGCGCGGGCTCACTCGCCGCCTGGGCGCTCTCCATCACCGATCTCGACCCGCTGCGCTTCGGCCTGCTCTTCGAGCGCTTCCTGAACCCCGAGCGCGTCTCGATGCCGGATTTCGACATCGACTTCTGCCAGGACCGGCGCGACGAGGTGATCGACTACGTGCGCCGCGAATACGGCGCGGAGCGGGTGGCGCAGATCATCACCTTCGGCAAGCTGCAGGCCAAGGCGGCGGTGCGCGACGTGGGCCGCGTGCTCGGCATGCCCTACGGGCAGGTGGACCGCGTGGCGAGCCTCATCCCGAACAACCCCGCCAACCCCGTCAGCCTCAAGGACGCCATCGCGGGCGAGCCGCGCCTGCAGGAGATGCGCGAGACGGACGAGGCGGTGGCGCGCCTGCTCGACCTCGCCCAGCAGGTGGAGGGGCTCTACCGCAACGCCTCCACCCATGCGGCGGGTGTGGTGATCGGCCGGCGTCCGCTGATCGAGATCACCAGCCTCTACCGCGATCCGCGCTCGCCGCACCTCATCACCCAGTATTCGATGAAGCATGTCGAGCAGGCGAGCCTGGTGAAGTTCGACTTCCTCGGGCTCAAGACGCTGACGGTGCTGCGCCGCGCCGCCGATCTTCTGGCCGCGCGCGGCACGCCCGTGGATCTCGACCGCCTGCCGCTCGACGACGCGGGCACCTACGCGATGCTGGCGCGCGGCGACGCCGCCGGGGTGTTCCAGTTCGAAGGCCAGGGCATGCGCGACTGCCTGCGCATGATGCGCCCCGACCGCTTCGAGGACCTGATCGCCGCCGTCTCCCTCTACCGGCCGGGCCCGATGGAGAACATCCCGGCCTATTGCGCGCGCAAGCAGGGGGAGAAGTGGGAGGCGCCGCACCCCATGATCCACGACATCCTGGCCGAGACCTACGGCATCATGGTCTACCAGGAGCAGGTGATGCAGATCGCCCAGGTGATGGGCGGCTACTCCCTCGGCGGGGCGGATCTTCTGCGCCGGGCCATGGGCAAGAAGAACAAGGAGGAGATGGCGAAGCAGCGCGCCATCTTCTGCGCGGGCGCGGCGAGGAACGGCGTCTCCGAGGCCAAGGCCGGCGAGGTCTTCGACCTGATGGAGAAGTTCGCCGGCTACGGCTTCAACAAGAGCCACGCCGCGGCCTATGCGCTGCTCGCCTACCAGACGGCCTGGCTGAAGGCGAACCACCCCGTCGCCTTCCTCGCCGCCTCCATGTCGCTCGACCTCGACAAGACCGAGAAGCTCGCCTCGCACATGCAGGAGGCGGCGCGGCTCGGCATCAAGGTGCTGCCGCCGGACATCAACCGCTCCGAGGCGGAGTTCGCCATCGAGGAGACTCCCGAGGGGCCGGCGATCCGCTTCGCGCTCGCCGCGGTGAAGCGCGTCGGGCTGCAGGCGATGAAGGATCTCGTGGCGGTGCGCGCCGCGGGCGGGCCCTTCGCCTCGCTCGCGGAGTTCGCCGAACGGGTGGACCCGCGGCTGCTCAACAAGATGCAGCTCGAGAATCTCGCCAAGGCGGGCGCCTTCGACAGCCTGGAGGGGAACCGGGCGCGGCTGGTGGCGGGGGCCGAGACCATCCTGCGCCGCGCCCAGGCCAGCGCCGAGGACCGGGCATCGCGGCAGATCGGCCTGTTCAGCGCCGTCGAGCAGGGGCCGGCCCTGCTGCGCCTGCCGGAGATTCCCGACTGGCCGGTGCTGGAGCGCCTGGCCTTCGAGGCGGAAGCCGTAGGCTTCCATCTCTCCGCCCATCCGCTGGACGAATACCGCGGCGCGCTGCGCCGCCTCGGCGTGGTGCCCTCGGCGCGCATCATGGAGCGCGCGCGCGGCGGCGCGGGGCGGCTGAAGCTGGCCGGGACCGTCACGGGCCGGAAGGAGCGCAACACGCGCACTGGCAGCCGCATGGCCTGGATCAGCCTCTCGGACCAGACCGGCGGCTACGAGGTGACGTTGTTC
>JBKBSR010000448.1:0-2025 GCA_046291055.1 Roseococcus sp. | reverse complement strand
GTCGGGCGCGTCTCGAGTTTCGCCTGCAGCATGGCGTTCACCTTGGCCCGGTTCTTCGAGCGCAGCGCGTCGGTGGCCATGTCGGGATCCTTCGCCTCCTCCTCGAGGCCGAGCACGCCGACGATGCGCTTCCACATCTCGCCGCCGCCGCCGGCGATGTTCACCACGCCGTCGCTGGTGCGGAACAGGCCGGTGGGGATGGTGGTGGGATGGTCGTTGCCCGCCTGCTGCGGCACCTCGCCCTTCATCAGCCAGCGCGTGGCCTGGAAATCCATCATCGCCACCATCGCCTCCAGCAGCGAGGTGTGCACCCAGCGGCCCCTGCCCGTGACCTCGCGCTCCAGCAGCGCGACCAGGATGCCGATGGCGCAGTAGAGGCCGGCCGTCAGGTCCGCCACCGGAATCCCCGCGCGCACGGGGCCCTGGCCGGGCAGGCCGGTCACGCTCATCAGCCCGCCCATGCCCTGGGCGATCTGGTCGAAGCCGGGGCGCTTCGCGTAGGGCCCCGTCTGGCCGAAGCCGGAGATGGAGCCGAGCACGATGCGCGGGTTGACGGCGCTCAGGCTCTCGTAGTCCACGCCCAGCCGGTGCTTCACGTCGGGGCGGTAGTTCTCCACCACCACATCGGCCCGCTTCACCATGCGGTGGAAGGCGGCGCGGCCCTCATCGCTCTTGAGGTTCAGCGTCATCGCGCGCTTGTTGCGGTGCACGAGCTGGAAATCGGGGCCGTGGCGCTCGCCGCCCAGGCCCTTGCCCGTGTCCACCTCGTCCGTCGCCTCGATCTTGATGACGTTGGCGCCCCAGTCGGCGAGCTGGCGCACGCAGGTGGGCCCCGAGCGGACGCGCGTGAGGTCGAGCACGGTGAAGCGGGCGAGCGGCATCATGGCGGAGTTTCCCCGAGCGAGAGGGCCGCATCTTCCACCGCACGCGGAAGGCTGCAACCCTCCGCGCCCTGGAGGAGCCGCACCATGTCCGACGAGCTGCTGATCGAGCGCCGCGAGGGGATCGTCTTCGTCACCCTCAACCGCCCGCAGGCGCGCAACGCGCTGACCTTCCCGATGTACGAGGGGCTCGCGCGGCTGGCCGCCGAGGCGGGCGCGGACGAGGCGGTGAAGGCCATCGTCATCACCGGCGCGGGCGAGAAGGCCTTCGCCGCGGGCACCGACATCTCCCACTTCACGAGCTTCCGCAGCGCCGAGGACGCGCTGGCCTACGAGGCGCGGATAGACCGCGTGCTCAGCGCGCTGGAGGACTGCCCGAAGCCCACCATCGCCGCCATCGCCGGCGCCTGCACCGGGGGCGGGGCGGCGATCGCCGCGGTGTGCGACCTGCGCATCGGCGCGGCCAACGCGCGCTTCGGCTTCCCCATCGCGAAGACGCTGGGCAACACGCTCTCCATGGCGAACCATGCGCGGCTGGTCGCGCTGCTCGGCCCCGCCCGCGTGGCGGACCTCATCTTCACCGCGCGGCTGATGGAGGCCGGGGAGATGAAGGCCGCGGGCCTCCTGTCGGAGGTGCTGCCGGACCACGCCGCGCTGCAGGTGCGCGCCGCCGAACTGGCCGCCACCGTGGCAAGCCACGCGCCGCTCACCCTGCGCGCGACGAAGACGGCGCTGAAACGCCTGCGCGAGCCGCTGCGCGCCGTCCAGGGCGACGACCTCGTGGCCATGTGCTTCACCAGCCGCGACTTCCAGGAGGGGGTGGAGGCCTTCCTCGCCCGCCGCCCCGCCGCCTGGCAGGGGCGCTGATCGCGCGGCGTGCATCCGGGGCGCGCCTCGCCTAGTCTGAGCCGCATGGAGAATCGCCCCACCGCCCTCGTCCTCGGCGCCGGCATCATGGGCCTCAGCACCGCCTGGGGGCTGCGGCGCGAGGGCTTCGACGTGCATGTGCTGGACCAGGCGCCGCCGCCGAACCCGCGCGGCAGCTCGGTGGACCATCACCGCCTGATCCGCCACCCCTACGGCGCGCTGCGCGGCTACATGCGGATGGTGGACGAGGCCTATGCCGCCTGGGAGGAACTCTGGC
>JBKBSR010000090.1:0-10382 GCA_046291055.1 Roseococcus sp. | reverse complement strand
CGCCGAGGAGCCCCTGCCCCAGCCGGAGCCGGTGATGTTCGAGGCCCCGCAGCCCGCCCCCGCGCCGGCCCCGGCCGCCCCGCCGCCCATGGCCGCGCCGCCGGCCGCCGCCGAGGCGGCGCCCGGTTCCGGCTGGCGCTCGCTGTTCCGCCAGGCCACCGGGGCCATCCGCCAGCCGCGCCCCGCTTCCGAGGCGCCGCCCGCCCCTGCCGCGCGCCGCGCCGAGCCGGGGCTCGATCTGCCCCGGCAGGGCCGGGAGGCCCCGCAGGAGGACAATCGCCTCGACATCCCGACCTTCCTGCGCCGTCAGAGCAACTGACCGGCGCCCTCACGGCGCCGCCACGGCCGGCCCGGCGAGGCGCCCCTCGCCGGGCCGACTGCTTGTCCCGACGGTCCGGTCGCTCTCCGAGTCGCGGCGGAAGACCTGCCCGAACCCATTTTTCACATTTCAAATCAAGCGCTTATTTGGAAACATCACGAAACAACGCTTGACTGGCACCGACCAGCCCGCGCTGCCAGTTTCGCAACGCAGCGAGGCGCGGGGGCGCGCCGCGCGGCGGCATCGCAGGGGGTTCTCACCGCATGGATGGTTACGCGCCGCTTCCCGCAGGACGCCGCCGCCGTCTCGCCCAGAGCATCGGCTGCCGCGGCGTGGGCCTGCACAGCGGGCGCACCGTCGCGCTGACGCTCCATCCCGCGCGCAGCGGGGAGGGCATCCGCTTCCACCGTTCCGACCTCGGCGTGACCATTCCCGCCCGGCACGATCATGTGGCCGACACGCGGCTGTGCACCGCCCTCGCCCTGCCCGGCCGGCCTGATGCCATGGTGGGCACCGTCGAGCACGTGATGGCCGCCCTCTGCGCCGCCGGCATCGACGACGCGCTGGTGGAGCTGGACGGGCCGGAAGTGCCCATCCTCGACGGCTCCGCCGAGCCCTTCCTCTTCCTCATCGGCTGCGCCGGGGTGGCGGAACAATACGGCCAGCGCCGCTCCATCGAGGTGCTGAAGCCGGTGCGCGTCAGCGACGACCATGGCGCCTGGGTCGAGCTTCTGCCCGCCGAGGAGCCCGGCTTCCACGCCGAGCTGGAGATCGATTTCCCGGGCACCGCCATCGGCCGGCAGAGCCTCTCCCTGCGGGTCACGGCCGCGAGCTTCCGCGCCGAACTCGCGCACGCACGCACCTTCACCCTGGCCGAGGAGGTGGCGCGGCTGCGCGCCGCCGGGCTCGCGCGCGGCGGCAGCCTGGACAATGCGGTGGTGGTGGACGGGCCGCTCGTGCTCAACCCCGGCGGGCTGCGCCATCCCGAGGAGTTCGTGCGGCACAAGCTGCTCGACGTGGTGGGCGATCTCGCCCTGGCGGGCCACCCCATCTCGGGCCGCTTCCGTGGTGCGCGCTCGGGCCATGCGCTGAACAACCGGCTGCTGCGCGCCCTGCTGGCCGACCGCTCGGCCTGGCGCCTGCACGCCGGGCACGCGCTGGAGGCCGAGCCGGCCGAGGCCGAGCGGTTCGTTCCCGCCGCCTGAGCCCGTCGCCCCCGTGGCGGTCGCGTGCCCGCGTGGTATAGAGCGGCCCGCTCGGAGTCAGACCGCCCAGATGCGCCACCTCACCGCCCCCGCACTTCTCCTGCTCGCCGCGCTGCCGCTCTCGGCCTGCGGCGTGACGCAGTGGGACGGCTCGATGGCCGGGCTGTTCGAGGCGCGGCGCCAGGCGGCCTCCGGCCTCGTGGACCGTTCGCCGGAGGCGCTCTACGCCGCCGGGGTGGCCGCCCTGCAGGAGCGCCGCTTCCAGCAGGCGGTGGAGGTGTTCGAGACGCTTGAGCGCGAGCACCCCTTCTCCACCTGGACCACCAACGCGAAGATCCTCGCCGCCTACGGCGAGTACATGCGCAACCGCTACACCGAGGCGATCGGCCAGCTCGACCGCTTCATCCAGCTCCACCCCTCGCATCGCGACATCGCCTACGCCTACTACCTGCGCGCCCTCTCGCAATACGAGCAGATCAGCGACAGCCAGCGCGACCAGCGGCAGACCGAGATCGCCTTGGCCGCGCTGCAGGATGTGGTGAACCGCTTCCCCGACACGGCCTATGCGCGCGACGCGCGCCTCAAGATCGACCTCGCGCGCGACCATCTGGCGGGGCGCGAGATGAACATCGGCCGCTTCTACCAGCGCCAGCGCCTGTTCACGGCCGCCATCGGGCGCTTCCGCCGCGTCATCGAGGACTACCAGACCACCAACCATGTCCCCGAGGCGCTGCACCGGCTGACGGAGATCTACCTCTCCCTCGGCCTGACGGAGGAGGCGGCGCGCACCGCCTCGGTGCTCGGCCACAACTTCCCCGGCAGTCCCTGGTATCAGGACAGCTACGCGCTGCTCACGCCCGGCGCGCCGCGCGGCCCCGATTCCCCGGGCCTGTTCCGCCGCGCCTGGAACGCCGTCTTCTGAACGCGCCGGAGGCGCCATGCTCGCCTCGCTCTCCATCCGCGACGTGGTGCTGATCGAGCGGCTGGATCTCGCCTTCGGCCCCGGCCTCTCGGTCCTGACGGGCGAGACGGGGGCGGGCAAATCCATCCTGCTGGACAGCCTGGGCCTTGCGCTCGGCATGCGGGCCGAGGCGGGGCTGGTGCGCGCCGGGCAGGCCCAGGCCAGCGTGGCGGCCGTGTTCCAGCCCCCGCCCGGCCACCCTGTCTTCGCGCTGCTGGCCGAGCAGGGCATGGAGCCCGAGGAGTCGCTCGTGCTGCGCCGGGTGGTGCAGGCCGATGGCCGCTCCCGCGCCTTCGTGAACGACCAGCCCGTGGGCGTGGCGCTGCTGCGCCGGCTCGGCGCCACGCTCGTCGAGGTGCAAGGCCAGCACGACCAGGTGGGGCTTGCCGATCCCGCGACCCATGGCGCGCTGCTGGACGCCTTCGGCGGGCTCGAGGCGCCGCGCGCGGCGGTCGCCGCCGCCTGGAAGGGCTGGCGCCAGGCCGAGGCCGCGCTGCGCGAGGCCGAGGAGGCCGTGGCCGCCGCGCTGCGCGACGAGGAATGGCTGCGCCACGCGGTGGCGGAGCTGCGCGCGCTCGCCCCCGCCGAGGGCGAGGAGGAGGCGCTTTCGGCCGAGCGCCAGTCCCTGCAGCAGGCCGAGCGCCGCACGGAGGCCATCGCCGCCGCGCTCTCCGAGCTCCAGCCGCGGGACCGGCGCAGCGCCGCCCCCGCCGCCGCGCTGCGCAACGCCGCCCGCGCGCTGGAGCGCCTGCCCGCTCCGCACGGCTCCGGCTTCGCCGAGGCGGTGCAGCCCGCGCTCGCCGCGCTCGCCGCCGCGCAGGACCATCTGGCCGAGGCCGAGCGGCTGCTCGAGCGCCTCGCCGACGACGCGATGCCCGACCCGCGCCGGCTGGAGGCGCTGGAGGACCGCCTCTACGCGCTGCGCAGCGCCGCGCGGAAGCATGGCGTGGCGGTGGTGGAGCTGCCCGCCCTGCTGGAGACGCTGACGCGCCGCCTCGCCGCGCTCGATGCGGGAACCGACCGGGTGGGCGCGCTGACGCTGGCGCGGGACGCGGCGCGGCGCGGCTATCTCGAGGCGGCCGCCTCCCTTACCGCCGCGCGCCGGCAGGCGGCCCAGGCGCTGGAGGCGGCGCTGGCCCGCGAACTCCCGCCGCTCAAGCTCGACCGCGCCCGGGTGGTGGTGGAGGTGGCCCCCCGCGAGGAATCCGCCTGGGGCCCCGAGGGCGTGGACCGGGTGACGCTGCTCGTCTCCACCAATCCCGGCCAGGCGCCGGGGCAGCTCGTGAAGATCGCCTCGGGCGGGGAGCTCTCGCGCCTCATGCTCGCGCTCAAGGTGGTGCTGGCGCAGGGCTCGCCCGTGCCCACCCTCGTCTTCGACGAGGTGGATGCGGGCATCGGCGGCGCCACCGCCGCGGCGGTGGGCGAGCGGCTGGCGCGCGTGGCGGAGCGGCTGCAGGTGCTGGTCGTGACCCATTCCCCCCAGGTGGCGGCGCGCGGCGCGCAGCATCTGCAGGTGGCGAAATCGCTGCGCGGCGGGCGCGCCGAGACGCGCGTGATCCCCCTCGACCCCGCCGCCCGGCGCGAGGAGATCGCGCGCATGCTGGCCGGCGAGACGGTGACGGAAGCTGCGCGCGCGGCGGCGGATTCCCTGCTGCGGGGGGCCGCGTGAGCGAGGCCGCCGAGGCGGAGATCGCGCGGCTGATCGAGGAGATCGCCCGCCACGACGCGCTCTACTACGAGCAGGACGCGCCGGAGATCAGCGACGCCGAGTACGACGCGCTGATGCGGCGCCTGCGCGCGCTGGAGGCGGCGAACCCCGGCCTCGTCCGCCCCGACAGCCCCACCCAGCGCGTGCCGGGCCGCGCCGCGGAGGGCTTCGCCAAGTCGCGCCACCTGGCGCCCATGCTCAGCCTCGACAACGCCTTCAGCGAGGCCGAGTTCGCGGAGTTCGTCGCGCGCATCCGCCGCTTCCTGCAGCTTCCCGGGCACGCGCCGCTCGACTTCGTGGCCGAGCCGAAGATCGACGGGCTGAGCGTGAACCTGCTCTACGAGCAGGGGCGCTTCGTGCGCGGCGCGACGCGCGGCGACGGCGCGGAAGGCGAGGACATCACCGCCAACCTCCTCACCCTGCGCGATCTGCCGCGCGCGCTGCCCGCCCCCTTCCCCGCCCTGGTCGAAATCCGCGGCGAGGTGTTCATGGAGCGGGCCGACTTCGAGGCCTTCCGCGCCCAGCAGGAGCATGCGGCGGCCGAGCGCGAGGCGCGCAAGGCGCGCGGCGAGAAGCTCGGCCCGGCCGTGACCATCCCGGTGAACGCGCGCAACGCCGCCGCCGGCTCGCTGCGCCAGCTCGATCCCGCCATCACGGCGCAGCGGCCGCTCAAGCTCTTCGCCTACGCGATGGGCGAGGCCTCCGAAGCGCCGGCCGCGACGCACCATGACTGGCTCGCCCTGCTGCGCCGCTGGGGCTTCGCGGTGAACCCCCTCTCGACCCGGCTGACCGACGCAGAGGCCCCCGCCTTCCAGGCGCGCATGGCGCGCGAGCGGCCCGCGCTGCCCTACGAGATCGACGGCGTGGTCTACAAGCTCGACCGGCTGGACTGGCAGGAGCGGCTCGGCTTCGTCGGCCGCGCGCCGCGCTGGGCCATCGCCTGGAAGTTCCCGGCCGAGCAGGCGACGACGCGGCTGCTGCGCATCGAGATCCAGGTGGGCCGGACCGGCGCGCTCACGCCGCGGGCGGTGATGGAGCCGGTCTTCGTCGGCGGCGTCACCGTGACCCATGCCAGCCTGCACAACGAGGAGGAGATCGCCCGCAAGGACATCCGCGAGGGCGACACGGTGATCCTGCAGCGCGCGGGCGACGTGATCCCGCAGATCCTCGGCGTGGTGAGGGAGAAGCGCCCCCCGGACTCGCGCCCCTTCGCCTTCCCCGCCACCTGCCCCGCCTGCGGCAGCCACGCCGTGCGCGAGGGCGGCGAGGTGGTGCGCCGCTGCACCGGCGGGCTGATCTGCCCCGCCCAGCGCGTGGAGCGCCTGAGGCACTTCGTCTCGCGCCGGGCCATGGACATCGAGGGGCTGGGCGAGGAGCGCATCGAGACGCTGCACGCGCTGGGCTGGCTGACCTCGCCGGCCGACATCTTCCGCCTGCACCGCCGCGCGAGGGAGATCGAGGCGCTGGAGGGCTGGGGCGCCGTCTCCACCCGCAAGCTGCTGGAGGCCATCGAGAGCCGCCGCAGACCGCCGCTGGAGCGCTTCCTCTTCGCGCTCGGCATCCGCCGCATCGGCGAGCAGAATGCGAAGCTGCTCGCGCGGCACTACCACTCGATCGGCGCGCTGCGCGAACGGATGATCGCCGCGCGCGTCGTCGGCAGCGAGGCGCGCGAGGAGCTGGGCAGCATCCAGGGCATCGGCCCCGCCATCGCCGAGGAGCTGGTGGAGTTCTTCGCCGAGCCGCGCAACCTGGCCGCGCTCGACGATCTGCTCTCCGAGGTCACGCCCGGCGAGGTTCAGGCCGAGGCGGCGGACAGCCCGCTCGCCGGCAAGACGGTGGTGTTCACCGGCGCCCTCGAGACGCTCTCCCGCCAGGAGGCGGAGGCGCGGGCCGAGGCGCTGGGCGCGAAGGTGACGAAGAGCGTCTCGAAGAAGACGGACCTCGTCGTGGTGGGCGCCGATGCGGGCTCCAAGGCCGCCAAGGCGGCCGGGCTCGGCGTGCGGGTGATCGGCGAGGCGGAGTTCCGCGCCCTGGCCGGGCTCGATTGAGCCGCGGCCATGGAGCTCATCCCCATCCCGGTGATGTTCTTCGCCCTGGGCTTCGCCGCGGCGCTGGCGCGCAGCGACCTCGCGGTGCCGGAGGCGCTTTCCAAGGCGCTCTCGCTCTATCTGATGCTCGCCATCGGCGTGAAGGGCGGCATCGCCATCGCCGCGCCGGGCGGGGCGGCGGGGATGCTGCCGGCGCTGGCGGCGGGCATCCTGCTCTCCTTCCTGCTCCCCGTCCCGGCCTATGCGGGGCTGCGCACCCTCACCCGGCTCGATCGGCCGACGGCGGCGGCGGTGGCGGGGCATTACGGCTCGGTCAGCGTGGTCACCTTCGCCGCGGGGCTCGCGGCGGTGCAGGCGGCGGGCCTGGCCGCCGAGCCCTTCCTGCCCGCGGTGCTGGCGGCGATGGAGACGCCGGCCATCCTCACCGCTCTCTTGCTCGCCCAGCGCGGCGGGGCGGCGCGCAAGCCCAAGGACCGCGCGAAGCTGCTGCGCGAGGTGCTGCTGAACGGCTCGGTGGTGCTGCTGCTCGGCTCCTTCCTCATCGGCTGGCTGGGCGGGGCGCGGGCGGCGGCGGCGCTCTCGCCCTTTGTGGAGGGGCTGTTCCAGGGGGCGCTCTGCCTGTTCCTGCTCGACATGGGGCTGCTCGCCGCGCGGCAGTTGCGCGCCGCGCCCCAGGCGCTGGAGGCGCGGCTGATCGCCTTCGGGCTGCTCATGCCGCTCTTCGGCGGCGCCTGCGGGCTGGCGGCGGGGCTCGTCGCCGGGCTCTCGCCGGGCGGGGCGGCGCTGATGGCGGTGCTGGCGGGCTCGGCCTCCTACATCGCGGTGCCGGCGGCCATGCGCCTCGCGCTGCCCGAGGCCGATCCGGGCGTCTATGTGACGCTCTCCCTGGCCGTCACCTTCCCCTTCAACGTGGTGCTGGGCATCCCGCTGCATCTTGCGCTGGCGCAGCGTCTGGCCGGAGGCTGAGGGCATGACCCATCCCCGCAAGCGCATCGAGATCGTGGTGGAGGCGGTGCGCGCCGAGCAGGTGACCGATCTGCTCGACGCCTGCGGCGCCTCCGGCTGGACCATCCTGCCCGTGGTCTCGGGGCGCGGGCGCACGGGCATGCGCCGCGGCGGGGACCTGGCCGGCGTCTTCGACAATGTGCTGGTGCTGTGCATCGCCTCCGAGGCGGTGGCGGCCAGGGTGCTGGAGGCGCGCGAGGAGCTGCTCGGCGCGCGCCCGGCCATCGTCTCGGTCAGCGACTGCGCGGTGCTGCGCGCCGAGCATTTCCGCTGAGGCGCCCCGCGCCCGCCCAGCCGCGACGCGGCGCCGGGGTTGAAGCCGACGCCCCCAGCCGCGACATTGCGCCCGTGCACAGCCGCGCCCGCCGCCCGCAGTTCTTCTACACGACCACGCCGCTGCCCTGCCCCTATCTGCCGGGCCGGGCGGAGCGGAAGATCGTGACCGAGCTCACCGGCGCGGAGTCCGAGGCGCTGCACGACCGCCTCTCGCGCGCCGGCTTCCGGCGCAGCCACAACATCGCCTATTCGCCCGTCTGCCCCGGCTGCCGGGCCTGCATCCCGATCCGCGTGCGGGCGGAAGATTTCGCGCCCAGCCGCACCCAGCGGCGCATCGCGCAGCGCAACGCGGGGCTGGAGGCGCGCATCACGCCCGCCCGCGCCACGGCCGAGCAGTTCGCCCTGTTCCAGCGCTACCAGCAGGGCCGCCACGCCGGGGGGGACATGGCGGCCATGGGCTTCTACGACTACCGCGCCATGGTGGAGGACACGCCCATCACCACCGGCATCGTCGAGTTCCGGGAGGAGGGCGGGCGGCTGATCGCCGCCTGCCTGACGGACTGGCTCTCGGACGGGCTCTCGGCCGTCTACAGCTTCTTCGCGCCGGAGGAGGAGCGCCGCAGCCTCGGCACCCAGGCGGTGATGTGGCTGCTCGCGGAGGCGAAACGCTCCGCCCTGCCCTATGTCTATCTCGGCTACTGGGTGCCGGAGAGCCGGAAGATGGCCTACAAGGCCGGCTTCCGCCCGGCCGAGGTGCTGCTGCAGGGGCAATGGCGCCCGCTCGAGGAGGCGGCGCTGCCCGCCGCCACGCCCCCGGTCACGGTGGGCTGATACGGGCGGCGATCACCCCTTCTCGCGCATCAGCCGCGCCTTGTCGCGCTCCCAGTCGCGCCTCGCGATGTCGGCGCGCTTGTCGTGCAGCTTCTTGCCGGTGGCGAGGCCGATCAGCACCTTCGCCCGGCCCTTCTCGTTGAAGCGGATTTCGAGCGGCACCAGCGTGGCGCCGGCGCGGGTGACGGCGCCCGCGAGTTCGCGCACCTGCTTCTTGTGCAGCAGCAGCTTGCGCGGCCGCACCGGGTCCATCTTCGCCATGTAGCTGCCCGGCTGCCACTCGCCGATGTGGCAGCCGAACAGCCAGATCTCGCCGTCGCGCTCGCCGGCCCAGGCCTCGTTCAGCGAGGCGCGGCCGGCGCGCAGGCTCTTCACCTCGGGGCCCTGGAGCACGATCCCGGCTTCGATCACCTCGCCGATCTTGTAGTCGTGCCGGGCCCGGCGGTTCTGCGCGGCGAGGCCCGTGGAGATGAGCGGCTTCTTGCGGGGTTCCGCCATCAGTTCAGCAGGCCGGCCTCGCGCATCGCGCCCTCCACCCGCGCCGCCGTCTCGGGCGCGATGGGCGCGAGCGGCAGGCGGCAATGCGCCGTGCCGTGGCCGAGCAGGCTCGCGGCGTATTTCACCGGGCCGGGCGAGGTCTCGCTGAACAGGGCGTCGTGCACCGGCAGCAGCCGGTCCTGGATGGCCATGGCCTCGGCCAGCCGCCCCTCGCGCCAGGCGCGGTGCATCTCGGCGCAGAGCCGCGGAGCGATGTTGGAGGTGACGCTGATGCAGCCATGCCCGCCCGCGGCGAGGAAGGCCAGCGCCGTGTGGTCCTCGCCCGAGAGCTGGATGAACTCGGCCCCGCAGGCGCGGCGCTGATGCAGCGGGCGCGCGAGGTTGGCGGTGGCGTCCTTCACGCCGACGATGTTGGGGTGCTTCGCGAGCCGCCCCATCGTCTCGGGCGTCATGTCGATCACGCTGCGGCCGGGGATGTTGTAGATGATCAGGGGCAGGTCCACCGCCTCGGCGATGGCCATGAAATGCGCGTAGAGCCCCGCCTGGGTGGGCTTGTTGTAGTAGGGGGTGACGACCAGCGCCGCGTCCGCCCCGGCCTGCTTGGCGTGCTGCGTGAGCTCGATGGCCTCGGCGGTGGAGTTGCTGCCCGTGCCGGCGATCACGGGCACGCGCCCGGCCGTGGCCTCGATGCAGATCTCCACCACGCGCTTGTGCTCCTCATGGCTGAGGGTGGGAGATTCGCCGGTGGTGCCGACGGGCACCAGCCCCTCGGTGCCCTCGGCGATCTGCCACTCGACCAGGGCGGCATAGGCCTTCTCGTCCACTCGCCCGTCGGCGTGCATGGGGGTGACGAGGGCGGTCAGGGAGCCGGTGAAGCGCATGGCGGGCGTTCCTCTCGTGCCGCAGAGGTAGTCCCGTCGCCGCCGCGCAACAAGCGCGCCGGGTGGATGGCAGCCCCGCCCCGGGGCTAGAAACGGGGGATGCGACGCCTCTTCCTCGCCCTCGCCCTGCTGCTTCCCGTGGCCGCCGCCGCCCAGGCCCCGCGCGAGGCCGCCCGCCAGGCGCTGGCCGCCGCCCAGGCCGGGCGCTGGGGCGAGGCGCAGTCCCTCGCCGCCCAGGCCGATCCGCTGATCGCGAAGATGGTGCAGTGGATGCGCCTGACCCAGCGCGGCGGGGCGGCGAGCGCGGCGGAGGCGGTGGGCTTCATCGAAAGCGCCGCGGATTGGCCGATGCAGGAGGCGCTGCAGCGCAACGCCGAGGCGCTGCTCGCCAGCGAGCCGGACGACGCGCTGGTGCTGCGCTTCTTCGCCCCCCGCCCCGCGCGCACCCTCGATGGGGCGGCGCGCCATGTCGCCGCCCTCCTCGCCGCGAACCGCCGCGAGGAGGCGGCGCGCGCCGCCCGCCGCGCCTGGGCCGAGGATGCGCCGGGCGATGCGGCCGCCGAGGCCTTGTTCCTCGAGCGCGCCGGCGCGCTGCTCGACGCCGAGAGCCACTGGCGGCGCTACAACCGGCTCTGGTTCGCCCGCGATGC
>JBKBSR010000447.1:0-2029 GCA_046291055.1 Roseococcus sp. | reverse complement strand
CTTTTCGAGAGGCAAGCTGGTCGGGCGGCGGGCGCGGCGCCCAGCCCCGCGGCGGCGCGCCCTCGCCCGCGGCGGGCGCACCGAGCCCATAGGGCCGCGCCAACTCCCTCACATGGGCCGGGATCATGCGCTTCGCCCGCGCGGGCTCGGCGCGCTCGAGATGGAGGATGCTCTCCACCGCCTTCATCTCCACCCGCGCCCGGGCGAACTCGAGCCCCTTCGGCCCGAGGCGGGGCATCAGCCAGCCCATGATGGGGCGCAGCCAGGCGGGCATGCGGCGCAGCGGCAGCCCGCCCGCGGCGCGGCGCGTGTTCTCCAGGAAGCCCTTCACAGGCCCGGCGCGGTTCCCCGCGCTGCCGGGCCGGGAGAGTTCCAGTTCCGCCTCCAGCAGTCCCAGGATTTCCTCCCCACGCGCGTTGCGGACCAGAATCCATTGCCGGCCCTCGCCACCCATGTAGCCCACGGTGATGTCGGCCAGCGCGTTGGTGTAGTCCACGCAGCTCCGGCAGGTCATGGGGAAGAAGTCCGGAGGAAGCTGCGAGATGGGGAGCTGCAGGAAGGGAATCTCGCGCCGCCGGCCATCCCGGTAGCGCAGCTCGACGCGGAAATCGGCGCGGAACTCCAGATAGGTGATCTCGTCCGGGCGCTCGTCCAGAAGGTCCAGGAACCTATGGAAGTTTTCCGTGGACGTGTTGTCGGAACAGGGCGTTCCTATGACGTAAATCCGCTTAAAGCCCAGCCCCGCCTCCAGCGCCCGCAGCGCATAAACCTGGCAAGGGATGCCTATGACGGCGATCCTGCGGTAGCCCGCCGCCCGGGCGGGCTCCAGCAGCGCCAGCAGCGGCGCATAGCCCATCCGCATGCCCCGGCAGCGCGCCAGATCCTCCGCCCGCGTCACCAGCACGGGCACCGGGCGCCAGCGGTCGGCGGGGTCGGGCGCCACGGTCAGCACCGCCTCCACCGCCCCCGTCTCCAGCAGCCGCTCCGCGAGCCGGGTCGTGATGCCGCTCCATTGCGCGCCCGGCAGGGGGGCCTTCAGCCGCGCCCGCCACATCGCCCGGAAGGGGCCGAAATGCAGCTCGTCCGGCCGGGCGGGATCGCGCGCGCGCCCATGCGCCCGCGCCTCGGCGGCCGCGTAGTCGGGGGCGATGAACTGGCAGGCCCGCGCGCAGGCCTTCGGGTTCTCCATGCGCGAGACGCCGCAATCCGTGCAGAGATGCCGGTGCGGCGCGGGGCGCAGCCCGGGGAGATCGGGCCCGGCGGCGGGCGGCAGGCTGTCCATCCATGAAGCCTAGGCAATGGACATCCGCCGCGTCCACCATAGCTGACAGGCACGCCATGGCCCGTCCCCTCACCCCCCTCGCCCTGCTCGGGCCCTTCCTGCGCCCGCACCGGGCCCGACTGCTGGCGGCGCTGGCGGCGCTGCTGCTCGCGGCCGGCCTCACGCTGCTGCTCGGCCAGGGCGTGGCCCGGCTGATCGACGAGGGGCTCGCGGCCGGCTCGGGCCCGGGCCTCCATGCGGCGGCGGGCTTCATGGGCGGGGTGATCCTGCTGCTCGCGCTGGCCACCGCGCTGCGCTTTCACCTCGTCACCTGGCTCGGCGAGCGGGTGGCGGCCGATCTGCGCGCGGCGCTGCACGCCCGGGTGCTCGGCCTCGCGCGCGCCGATGTGGAGACGGCCGCCCCCGGCGATCTGCTCTCGCGCATGACGAACGACGTGGCGCTGCTGCAAACCCTCGTCGGCTCGGCCGTCTCGATGGGGCTGCGCGCCGCGCTGACGGCGGGCGGCGCGCTCGTGCTGCTGTTGCTGACCAGCCTCAAGCTCGCGCTCATCGTGCTCGCGGTGCTGCCCTTCGTGGTGGGCCCCCTCATCCTGCTCGGGCGGCGCGAGCGCCGGCTCTCCCGCGCCGCGCAGGACCGGCTGGCCGACCTCGCCGCCCGCGCCGAGGAGGGGCTGAACGCGCTGGCCGCCATCCAGGCCCATGGCCAGGAGGAGGCCGAGCGCCGCCGTTTCGCCGCGGAGACGGAGC
>JBKBSR010000089.1:0-10411 GCA_046291055.1 Roseococcus sp. | reverse complement strand
GGCGCTGCCCGCCCCGCCCGAGGATCTCTCCGACGCGGCCGAGGAGCGGGCGCGCCGCCGCGCCGAGCGGCTCGCGCGCGAGCGCGAGGAGATGGGCCCGGTGAACCTGCGCGCCGAGCAGGAGCTCGAGGAGATCGCGGCGCGCCTCGCCGCCCTCTCCGCCGAGCGCGCGGAGATCGGCGCGGCCATCGCCAAGCTGCGCGGCTCCATCGGCCATCTGAACCGCGAGGCGCGCGAGCGGCTGCGCGCCACCTTCGACCGGGTGGACCGGGAGTTCCGCGCCCTGTTCACCCGGCTGTTCGGCGGCGGGCGCGCGCATCTGGCGCTGGTGGGCAGCGAGGATCCGCTGGAGGCGGGGCTCGAGATCTACGCCGAGCCGCCGGGCAAGAAGCTCTCCGCGCTCTCGCTGCTGTCGGGCGGCGAGCAGGCGCTGACCGCGCTCTCGCTCATCTTCGCCGTGTTCCGCTGCCACCCCGCGCCGGTCTGCGTGCTGGACGAGGTGGACGCGCCGCTGGACGACGCGAATGTGGAGCGGCTGTGCGACCTGCTGGACGTGATGGCCGAAGGGGATGGAACACGTCCCGGCACGCGCTTCCTGATCGTGACGCACCATGCGCTGACCATGGCGCGGATGCACCGGCTGTTCGGCGTGACGATGCAGGAGCGCGGCGTCTCGCGCCTGCTCAGCGTGGATCTGGGCGAGGCGGTGGCGATGGCGGAGGGCTCCTAGACCCGCCCCGACCGCGCGGAACATGGGTTCTGGCGCATTGACAGCCCTGCTGCGCCGCCATAGAGGCTGCCTCGCCTTCCAAGGGTGCAGCTCGCGGAGGGAGCCATGGTGGACGAACGGGACGCCTTCTCGAAGCGCCTCGCCGAGGCCCGCGCCAAGCGGGGGCTCGACAGGCCGGCGGGCGGGAAGGGGCAGCTTCCTTCGGGCGCCTGGGGGATCGGCTTCCGGGCCGGGGTGGAGGTGGTGTCCGCGCTGATCGTCGGCGTGGGGCTCGGCCTTCTTCTCGATGGTTGGCTCGGCACCTGGCCCTGGCTCTTTCTCGTGTTCTTCGTCCTGGGGGCCGCCGCGGGGGTGCTGAACGTGTATCGGCTGTTCAACCCCCGTTTCGGCGCGCGCAAGGGCTGAACGCGGGGGTTCCGGTGGCGGCAGAGGGCAAGGCGATCGACGCGCTCGGGCAGTTCGAACTGTCCACCGTGCTGGGGCCCATCGGCGCGGCGGTGGGCTTCACCCAGTCCAACCTGCACATGGTGATCGCGGCCGGGCTGATCGTGGCGCTCATGGTCTATGGCATGCGCCCCGCCGCCATGGTGCCCGGCCGGCTGCAGAGCCTCGCGGAAGCCGCCTACGGCTTCATCGACGACATGGTGGTGGCGCAGGTGGGCGAGGAGGGCCGTCGCTTCTTCCCCTTCGTGTTCACGCTGTTCATGTTCATCCTGTTCGGGAACATGCTGGGGCTCTTCCCCTACGCCTTCACCTACACGAGCCACATCAGCCTGACCTTCACCCTCGCGCTGATGGTCTTCGTGCTGATCACCGCCGTCTCGATCGCGCTGCACGGCAAGAAGTTCCTGGGCTACTTCTTCCCCGAGGGCGCGCCGATCTGGCTCGCGCCGATCATCATTCCGGTGGAGATCGTCTCCTACCTGTCGCGGCCGATCAGCCTCTCCATCCGTCTTTTCGCCAACATGGTCGCGGGCCACGTCATGCTGAAGGTGTTCGCCACCTTCGTGGTGATGCTGGCGGGGCTGGGCGCCATCGGGCCCTTCGTGTCGATCATGCCGCTCGCGATCAACGTGGCGCTGGTCGGCTTCGAGGTGCTGGTCGCGTTCCTGCAGGCCTATGTGTTCGCGATCCTCACCTGCATCTACCTCCACGACGCGGTGCACCTGCACTGACTCCGCGCCGGAGAATCCCCTCCTCTCGCCAACGGAAGGACTAGGACCATGGAAGTTGCTGCCGCCAAGGCTCTCGGGGCCGGCATCGCCGTCATCGCGCTGTTCGGCGTGGGTCTCGGCATCGGGAACATCTTCTCCTCGCTGATCAACAGCGTGGCGCGCAACCCCGCCGCCCGCGACGCCGTGTTCCCCATCGGCATCCTGGGCTTCGCGCTGACCGAGGCGGTGGCGCTCTTTGCGCTGCTGATCGCCTTCCTCATCCTGTTCGCCTGATCCGGCGGGGCGGGCGGCGGGGCGGGTGATCCCGCCCGCGCGCCGCGCCCCGTTTCCGTGACCCCGGCCCGCGGGACCGCGCCATGCCCCAGCTCGATTTCTCCAACCCGCTGATGACCAGCAAGCTCGTCTGGCTCGTCATCATCTTCGGGGTGCTCTACTTCGTGCTGAAGAGCTACGCGCTGCCGCGCGTCGCTTCGGTGCTGGAGGCGCGGGCCGGCCGCATCAAGGCCGATCTGGACGCGGCGCGCGACGCCCAGGCCGCCGGCGAGGCCGCGCTGGCGGAACTGCGCGCCGCCACCGCCGCGGCGAAGGCCGAGGCGCAGGCCGCCATCGCCACCGCCATGCAGGAGGCGCAGAAGAAGGCGGCCGCCGAGGCGGAGGCGATAAACGCCCGCCTCAACGCCCAGGTGGCCGAGGCCGAGGCCCGGGTGGCCGCGGCGCGCGACGCCGCCATGGGCGCGCTGCGCTCCGTGGCGGCCGAGACCGCCCAGGCCATGCTGGCCCGGCTTGGCGTCTCCGCCCCCGCCAATGACGTGACCGCCGCTGTGGATCGCGCCGCCACGCAGGGAGGCCGCTGATGTTCGCCGATCCCAAGTTCTGGGTCGCCGCCAGCTTCGTCGTCTTCGTCCTGCTCTTCGGCAAGCTGGGCTGGACGAAGATCACCGAGATGCTGGACGCGCGCGCCGCGCGCATCCGCGACGAGATCGAAGAGGCGGGGCGCCTGCGCGCCGAGGCCGAGGCGATGCTGCGCCAGGCGGAGGCCGAGCGCGCCGCCGCGCTGGCCGAGGCCGCGCAGATGATCGAGCGCGCCAAGGCCGAGGCGGAGCGCCTGGCCGCCGCCGCCGCCGCCGAGGCCGAGGCCGCCGCCCGCCGGCGCGAGCGCATGGCGATGGACCGTATCGCCGCCGCCGAGGCCAGCGCCATCACCGAGGTGCGCCACGCCGCCGCCGAGATCGCCACCGCCGCGGTGCGCGAGATCCTGGCCACCCGCCATGACGCGGCGGCCGATGGCGCGATGGTGGACCAGGCCATCGCGAGCCTGCCGACGGCCTTCCGCGCGGCCTGATCCGGGCGGCGTGGCCGCCGCCCGGTCAATCCCCCGCCACCGCCCCCTCGCGCCGCGGATCCGCCCCGCCGAGAATCCGGCGCGCCCCGCCCTCGCGCCGCACCCGGATGAGGTTGAGGCCGGAGTTCATTTCGCGCACCTCCACCGGCGCTCCGCGCGCGATGAGCAGCGGCGCGAGGCCCGCCGCCGCCGTGCCCTCCTCCACCTCCACCGCGCCGTGCAGCGCGCCGACATGGGGCTGCGCCGCCGCCGCCTGGGGATCGAGGTTCCAGTCCAGCATCGCCACCAGCGCCCGCGCCACGTAGCCGATGATGCGCGCCCCGCCGGGCGAGCCGACGACCGCCTCCAGCTCCCCGTCCCGGAAGGCCATGAGCGGCGCCATGGAGGAGCGCGGGCGCTTGCCGCCCTCCACGCGGTTGGCCACGGGCCGCCCCTCGCTCTCGGGGGCGAAGGCGAAATCGGTGAGCTGGTTGTTGAGGAAGAAGCCCCGCACCATGAGGCGCGCGCCGAAGGGGCCCTCGATGGTGCTGGTCATGCTGACCGCGTTGCCCTCCGCATCCAGGATGGAGAGGTGGCTGGTGCCTCCCTCGGGCTGGGCAGGCTGGGCCGGCGGGGCGGGGCCGAAGCGCCGCGGATTGCCGGGGCGCGGCTGGGGCAGGGCGCGGTCCAGGCTCAGCAACTGGGCGCGGCCGGTCAGGTAGGCGGGATCGAGCAGCCCCGCGACCGGAACCGGGACGAACTCCGGGTCGGCGAGATAGGCGTTGCGGTCGGCGAAGGCGAGGCGTCCGGCCTCGCCCAGCGCCATCGCCGCATCCGCCCCGCCCGGCGGCAATGCCGGCATCTCCAAGTGCCCGAGCAGCCCCAGGATCTGCAGCACCGCCGCCGCGCCGGAGGGGGGCGGCGGGCCACAGACCCTGTGCGCCCGGTAGGGCAGGCAGAGCGCCTCCAACCGGCGCGGCGCATAGCCGGCGAGGTCATCGGCCGTCAGCACGCCCGGGTTGGGGTGGCTGCGTACCGCGCGGACGATCTCGGCGGCGATGGGCCCTCGGTGCAGCGCATCCGCCCCCTGCTCGGCCACGGCGCGCAGCGTGGCGGCCAGGGCGGGATTGAGGAGCCGCGCCCCCTCCGGCAGCGGCGCGCCATCGGCGGTGAAGAACAGCGCGCGCGCGCCCTGGTCCGCGCGCAGCGCCTCGGCCTGGGCGGCGATGGCGCGGGCGAGGCGGGCGCTCACCGGGAAACCCTCCTCGGCGAGGCGGATGGCGGGGGCGAAGAGCTCGGCCCAGGGCAGGCGGCCATGGGCGCGGTGCGCCTCCTCCAGCATCCGCAGCACGCCGGGCACGCCCACCGCGCGGCCGCCAAGCGCCGCGGCCTCGAAGGCCATGGGCGCGCCGTTCTGCAGGAAGAGATCGGGCCGCGCCGCGGCGGGGGCGGTCTCCCGGCCGTCCCAGGCGGTGAGCCGGCGCTCCGCGCCCGACCAGTGCAGCAGGAAGGCGCCGCCGCCGATGCCGGAGGATTGCGGCTCCACCAGCGTCAGCACCGCCTGCACCGCCACCGCCGCATCAAGCGCCGTGCCCCCGGCGCGCAGCATCGCCAGCCCCGCCTCGGCGGCGAGCGGGTGGCCGGCCACCACCATCTGCCGCGGCGCCGGGAGGGGCTGGGCGGGCGCCGCCAGAGGGGCGAGGAGCAGCAGGGCGAACAGGCTTCGGCGCATCGCGCGAGACTGCCCCGCCCCGCGCAGCGCTGTCACGCGGCGCGCCGCAGCCCGCGCCGGCCGCGATAGGCCAGGGCTTCGGCCACATGGGCGCGCGCGACCGTCTCGCTCCCCGCGAGATCGGCGATGGTGCGCGCCACGCGCAGCGTGCGCGCATGCCCGCGCGCCGAGAGGCCGAGCCGCTCGGCGGCCTGTTCGAGCAGGGCGCGGGCGGCCGGCTCCAGCGCCAGGCTGGCCTCCAGCACCGCGCCCTCGGCCGCGGCGTTGCAGCGCGGCCCATCGGCGCCGTAGCGCGCGCGCTGGCGCTCCCGCGCCGCGCGCACCCGGGCGGCCACGGCGGCCGTGGTCTCGCCGCCGGGCGCGCGGGAGAGTTCGGCGGGCGGCACGGGCTGCACCTCGATGGCGAGGTCCATCCGGTCGAGCAGCGGGCCGCTCAGCCGGTCGAGATATTCCTCCCCGCAGCGCGGCGCGCGGGAGCACTCGCGCGCGGGGTCGCCCAGGAAGCCGCAGCGGCAGGGGTTCATGGCCGCGACGCACTGGAAACGCGCGGGGTAGGTGACATGGGCGTTGGCGCGCGCGATCACCGCCCGCCCGCTCTCCATGGGCTGGCGCAGCGCCTCCAGCGCGGAGCGCGGGAACTCCGGCCACTCGTCGAGGAACAGCACGCCGTTGTGCGCAAGGCTGATCTCGCCCGGCCGGCCGCGAGGACCGCCGCCGATCAGCGCCGCCTGGCTCGCGGAATGATGCGGCTCGCGGAAGGGCGGGCGAGTCAGCAGCCGGCCTTCGCGCAGCAGCCCGGCCACGGAGTGGATGAGGGAGAGCTCCAGCGCCTCGGCCGGCGTCAGGTCCGGCAGCAGGCCCGGCAGCCGGGCGGCGAGCATGGATTTCCCCGCCCCCGGGGGGCCCAGCATCAGCAGGTTGTGGCCGCCGGCGGCGGCGATCTCCAGCGCGCGCTTCGCGCTCTCCTGCCCCTTCACCTCGGAGAGGCAGGGGCCGCGCCAGGGCTCGCCCAGTAGGGGAGGGGGCTCGGGCGGGCGCAGCACCTGGGCGCCGCGGAAATGGTTGAGCAGCGCGGGCAGGCTCTCGGGCGCCAGCACCTCCCCGCGCCCGGCCCAGGCGGCCTCGCCCCCCTGCGCGGCGGGGCAGATCAGCCCGAGCCCCCGCTGCGCGGCGCCGAGCGCGGCCGGCAGCACGCCCGCCACCGGCAGAAGCCCTCCGTCGAGCGAGAGTTCGCCGAGTGCGGCGTATTCCGCCAGCACCTCGCGCGGGATCACCTCCATGGCGGCGAGCAGGGCGAGGGCGATGGGCAGGTCGTAGTGGCTGCCCTCCTTGGCGAGATCGGCCGGCGCGAGGTTCACCAGGATGCGCTTGGCCGGGAGCGCGAGGCCGAGGCCCGTCAGCGCCGCGCGCACCCGCTCGCGCGATTCGGCCACCGCCTTGTCCGCAAGGCCCACGACCAGGAAGGCCGGCAGCCCGGGGGCGAGCTGCACCTGCACCTCCACCGGAAGCGCCTCGATGCCGGCGAAGGCGAATGTGGAAAGACGGGCGAGGGCCATGCGCGCGAAGGTGGCGCGCGCCCGCGCCGGTTGCAAGTTGCGCTACCGCAACGCTTCGCGCACCCGCGCCATATAGCCGTCGAGATGCGCGGGATCGAGCCAGCGCGTGACGCTCACAATGCCCTCGGCGGGCTCGATCCAGGTGGTGTTGCCGCCCGCGCCGGAGAAGCAGATGGCGCCCTCGCTCGCGCTCGGCCATTTCGTCCGGCCGGTGTTGAGCCAGAACAGGAAGCCGTAATGCGGGTTGAGCGGGCAGGGGGTGCGGCACATGGCCAGCCATTCGGCCGAGAGCAGCCGCCGCCCTTGCCAGACGCCATCGGCCGCCACCAGCAGCCCGATCCGCGCCTGGTCCTCGGCGGAGATGAACACGCCCCCGCCCCAGTGGCCGCCGCCCGAGACGCTCTCGATCACCCGGCCATCCACCTCGACGCCGGAGGTCGCGTAGCCGTGCCAGCGCCACTCCGCGCTGCAGCCGATGGGGTCCGCGATGCGCTCGCGGAAGACCTCGGGCAGCGGGCGGCGGAAGAGCAGCAGCAGGGCGAGCGAGAGGGCGTTCACCCGCACATCGTTGTATTCCCAGTATCCGCCGGGTTCCGCCAGCGGCCGGGCGCTGCGCTTCTTGCCCTGGCCCTCCACGCCCAGGTTGCGGCCGCGGTCTATCAGGTCGCTCTTGCCGAAGAGCGTGCCCTCCCACTCCGAGGTGTTGGTGAGCAGATGCCGCCAGGTGACGCGCCCGTTGCGCGGCCCGGCGAAGGCCTCATGCGCCACCGAGGCGGAGACGGGCGCGTCGAGATCGCGCAGCAGCCGATCCTCGAAGGCGAGGCCGGCGAGCAGGGCGAGGTAGCTTTTCGCCACGCTGAAGGTCATGTCGGGGCGCTGCGTCTCGCCCCAGGCGGCGACGCGCTGGCCGCGGTGGAAGATCACGCCCGCCGGCCCGCCGCGCGGGGCGGTGGGGCCGATCACGGCGTTGTCGGGCGGCGGCTCGAAATAGCCGGAGTCGAGATGGGCGCGGATGTCGCGCGGCCAGGGGGTTTCGTGGGCGAGGGCGAACTCCACCGCCGCGGTCAGGCTGTCCATGCGCCCTTGGTGCCATGCGGGGGCGAGGGCGCATAGGCCCGCCCGATCCCGGCGATGGGCGCCATGCGCTGGCCTGCGCCCGCCCGCCCGGCGCATCATGCCGCCACGCACCCGGAGGAAGCCGCCATGCGCCCCATCATCCTCGCCGCCCTGTTCGCGGCCCTCGCCCTGCCGGCCGCCGCGCAAAGCGGAAGCTGCGCCCAGGGCGGGCCGAATGGCGGGCCGCGCGCCAGCCTCACCGGCATCAGGATCGACACGCAGATGGTCCCGCGCGGGCCGGAGGGGCGGGAGCTCGAGACCATCACCGGCATCTTCACCAACACCACCGGGGAAGCCCTGACGGTGCGGATCACGCTGCTGAGCCGCGCCTTTCAGACGAACCGCACGGTGCTGCCCGCCACGCTGCGCGCGGGCGTGAACGAGGTGGTGCTGGGCAATGCGCTGCGCGGCCAGATCACCCGCGCCAACATGTCGAGCGCGCTGATGCTCGACTGCCTGTGAACGGAGGGGGCTTCACGCCGCCGCGTTGCGCCTCGGCTTGGCCGGGAGCTCCACGCCGATGGCGAGCGTGCTCATCCCCTCGCCGCGCTCCAGGTTCACCTGCACCTTGTTCGCGTCCACCTGGACGTAGCGCGCGACGACGGCGAGCAGCTCCTGCTGCAGGCGCGGCAGGAAATCCTCGCCGTCGCGGCTCGCGCGCTCATGCGCGAGGATGATCTGCAGCCGGTCCTTGGCGATGGTGGCGTTGCCCTTCTCGGCCCGCCGCCCGCGGAAGAAGTCGAGCCAGCTCATGCCGCCTTCCCTCCGAACAGCTTCTCGAAGAAGCCCTTCTTCTTGGGCGGCTCGAGGAAGCGGTGCGGGCGCTCCTCGCCGAGGAAGCGGGCCACCGCGTCCGCATAGGCCTGGCCGGCGGGGCTGTCTGCGTCCAGGATCACCGGGTTGCCGGCGTTGGAGGCCTTGAGCACCGTCTCGCTCTCCGGGATCACGCCGAGCAGCGGGATGGCGAGGATCTCGAGCACGTCCTCGAGCTTCAGCATCTCCTCGCGCGCCACGCGCACGGGGTCGTAGCGCGTCAGCAGCAGGTGCTGCTTCACCGGCTCCTTCTTTTCCTCCGCGCGCCGGGACTTCGACTGCAGCACGCCCAGGATGCGGTCGGAATCCCGCACGGAGCTGACCTCGGGGTTGGTCACCACGATCGCCTGATCGGCGAAGTAGAGGGCGAGCAGCGCGCCCTTCTCGATGCCTGCGGGGCTGTCGCAGAGGATGTAGTCGTACTCCTTCGACAGCTCCTCGATGATGGCCTGCACGCCCTCCTTCGTCAGCGCGTCCTTGTCGCGCGTCTGCGAGGCGGGGAGGATGGACAGGCCCTCCACGCGCTTGTCCTTGATCAGCGCCTGGTTGAGCTTCGCCTCGCCCTGGATGACGTTCACGATGTCGAACACCACACGGCGCTCGACGCCCATGATCAGGTCGAGGTTGCGCAGCCCCACGTCGAAGTCGATCACGCAGGTCTTCTTGCCCCGCTGCGCGAGGCCGGTGGCGAAGGCGGCGGAGCTGGTGGTCTTGCCCACGCCCCCCTTGCCGGATGTGACGACGATCACCTGCGCCATGAAGCCTGTCCCTCCGGGTTCCGTGCGGTTCAGCCCAGCGCGCTGAACCGGAGCTGCTCGCCATCCAGGCGCACCATGACGGCGCGCCCGATGGGGGTGTTCGAAAGCCCGTCGCGCACCGCGTAGAAGCCGGCGATGGCGACGAGCTCGGGGTCGAAGTTCTGGGCGAAGATGCGCGCGCCCGCATCCTCGGCCGCGCCCGCCACGGCCCGGCCGCGCAGCGCGCCATGGATGTGGATGTGCCCGTCGGCGATCACCTCCGCGCCCGGATTCACATGGCCCACCACGATCAGGTCGGCCCCCTGGGCATAGACGCGCTGGCCGGCGCGGATGTTCTGCTCGACCAGCATGGTCCGCGCGGCGGGGGCGGGCGGGGCGGGCTCGACCGGGGCGGGGGCGGGCGGGGGCGTCATCGCCACCGGGGCGGCGACGGGGGCGGGGGCCTCGAGCTCCGTCTCCTTCTGCCCCGCGGGGCGCAGAGTGGGCAGGCCGGCGCCGGCCGCGGCCGCGCGCAGGCGCTGCGAGCCGCCGACCACGCCGATGGGCAGGATTTCCAGCGCGCGCAGCCCATGGATCAGGGCGGGGAAATCCACCGCCTCCTCCAGCAGGTCGTCGAGGCCGATGGCGATGGGGGCGAAGCGCAGGAAGCCGGGCGCCTTGCGGAACTGGTCGCCGAGGGCGGGCAGAACCTCCTCCGGCCGGCCGCTCAGCAGACGCAGCGTCAGCAGGCTGTAGTTGGCCGCGCGCAGCCGGAAGGCGTCCTGGGGGGCGGCGGGCCGGGCGGCGACGGACATGGGCGGAGGGATCATCCCGGGCGTTGCAAACCCCTTCCATACAAGCCCGCAGGCCGCGAGCGAAGCCCCGTCTGCGCGGCGCGGGCGGTGGAAGCGCGCCTCGATCCGCGCCAGGATGCCGGGCATGACCGCCGCCCCGACCGTCCGCACCGCGGGAGTGCCCGCATGAGGCCGCCGCCCGGCCTGCGCGCCGACTACCGCTGGTTCCACGCCCTCGGCACGCGCTGGATGGACAACGACATCTACGCGCACATGAACAACGTCATCCACTAGGGTCTGGACTCAATCACGCCTGGTAGGTGATGGCGGAGACGAGGCAGACGGCGGCGAGGAAGTTACGAGCGGTCTTGTCGTATCGGGTGGCGATGCCACGGAAATCCTTGATGCGACAGAAGGTTCGCTCGATGACGTTGCGC
>JBKBSR010000088.1:0-10447 GCA_046291055.1 Roseococcus sp. | reverse complement strand
GGTGGCAGCTTCCTGCTGCGCCGGACGGTGACGGGATGCGCGGGCGACGCCGAGCGGATCGGCCGCGCGCTGGGCGAGGAGCTGGCGGCGGACAGCCCGGCCGACATCTTCGGATAGCGGCGCGGCGCTACAGCCGGCGCGCCGCCGCCACCGCCGCCTCGCTGCCCCAGCCCACCAGCGCGCCCCAGCCGCGCAGCGCCGCGCCCACCACGCCGCCGTGCAGCGCGCGCGCCTCGTCGCGGTGGTGCACCTCCTCCTCCTGGCACTTCGCCAGCAGGGCGCGCAGCTCGGGGAAGATCGCCTCCGCGTCCAGCCGGTCGAGCTGCTGCTGGTAGTGGTGGTCCACGAAGCTCTCCACCGCGTCTATGGTGGCATAGACGGCGCGCGGGCCGAACAGCGCGGGGAGGGCGCCGGTGAGCCAGCCGGCCACGCGCCAGAGCGGCAGCAGGCGCGACCGCCGCGCGGGCGGAAGCACCTCCTCCAGCAGGCGCAAATGGCCCTGTTCGGTCGCCATGTGGCGCTCGGCGAAGCGGCGCAGTTCCGCATCGCGGCAGAGGGCGAGGATGCCGCGGTAGATCATCACCGCCCCCGTCTCGCCCGCGTGGTCGGAGCGGAGTTCGGCGGTCAGCCAGTCGGGATAGGGCGTCATGCGGGGCGATGTGGGCTGGACGGGCGGCGCGCCAAGCCCATCTGCCGCGCATGACCGATCCCCCCGCCTGCACGGTGTATTACGACGGCGCCTGCCCGGTCTGCGCGCGCGAGATCGCGCTGTATCGGCAGAGTGCAGGGGCGGAGCGCCTCGCCTTCGTCGATGTGAGCGCGGCAGGCGACCCGGCGCCGGACCTCCCCCGCGCTGCGGCGCTCGCGCGGATGCATGTGCGGCGCGCCGACGGCACGCTGGCCAGCGGCGCGGCCGCCTTCGCGGTGCTGTGGCAGGCGCTGCCGGGCTGGCGCCTGCTCGGGCGGATCGCGGCGCTGCCGGGCGTGGCGCAGGCGCTGGAGCTGGCCTACCGGGCTTTCCTGCGTGCAAGGCGGATCTGGCGGCGCGGCTGACGAAATCCTCATCGCCCCGAAAATTGTTGAACGCGGAAGTCAACCATTATCGGAAGCGAGGCCGGACGGACTCCCCCGCCCGCGCCCGGAGACACCGCCCATGCGCTTTCCGCTGCTCGCCGCCGCGCTGCTCGCCGCCGCCCCGCTCGCCGCCTCGGCGCAGGAGGCCGGCAACCCCGAGAACGGCCAGCGCCTGTTCAACCAGTGCCGCGCCTGCCACACCGCCAATGAGGGCGGGCGCAACGGGGTGGGGCCGAACCTCTATGGCGTGGTGGGCCGCAATGCCGGGGCCATCGAGGGCTTCCGCTACTCGGCGAACCTGCGCGAGCGCGCGGGCGCGGGCCTCGTCTGGAACGAGGAGAACCTGCTCGCCTACCTGCGCGACCCCAAGGCGGTGCTGCCGCAGGGCAACATGTCCTTCCAGGGCTTCCGCGACAATGTGCAGAACGCGCGCGACGTGATCGCCTATCTGCGCCGCAACCAGGGCGGCTGATCCCCGCCGCATACCAGCGGCCGCTGTTTCTGACCCGTGCGAAAGCGGCGCGGCCGCTGCTATGCCCGTGTTCTGGCGCGCAGTCGCCACGCCGGGCCCCACGCGGCTCGCCGCGTCGGGCGGCGCCAACCCTGCGCGCGACACGGGCGGCATCACATGCCGCCCGTATCACCGCCAGCGCCGCGCAATGTCCCACAGATGCGCGGCGAAGGCGGCGAGCAGCGGCAGCGCCACCCAGCCCCATCCCGCCCCGGTCAGGGCGGCGCGCAGCGCGAGCGCGAAGGCGGCCCCCGCCAGCAGGAAGGGCAGCAGGGGCGCGAGGCCTGGCCCCCGCCCGGCGAAGCGCGCCAGCGCCCAAAGGGCGAGCGCCTCGACCAGCAGCGCGGCGAGCACGAGATCCGCCACCCGGCCGCTCTCGAACAGCGCGGCCATCACCCGAAGGGCCCGTCGCGGCGCATCGCGCCGGGGGCAGCGGACATCGCGGCAGGCATCGGCCCAGCATAACGCGGGCGGCGCCCGGCCCCCAGAACGAGGCGCGCGCGCCCTGTTCCCGGCCGTGCACGCGCCATCTTTTCTTCATGCGCGTTCGCTTCTATTGCTGAGCATCCTGCGGTGGGAAGATTCGGGGCTTGCCGGCCGGCGCGGCCTTCCCACACAAGGAGAGGAACCGCGAAGCCAGGAGGAGATTCCAGATGCGGGCTTGGATGGTGATGGGTGCGGCGCTCGCTCTGGCGCCGATGGGCGGGGCGCTGGCGCAGGACGCCGAGGCGGGCCAGCGCGTGTTCAACCAGTGCCGCGCCTGCCACACGATCAATGCGGGCGGGCGCAACGGGGTGGGGCCGAACCTGCACGGCTTCTGGGGCCGCCAGGCCGGCCAGGTGCAGGGCTTCCGCTACTCGGCGAACATGCAGCAGCTCGCGCAGCAGGGGCTGACCTGGGACGAGGCGACGCTGCGCCGCTACCTCACCAACCCGAAGGATGTGGTGCCGAACGGCTCCATGGCCTTCAACGGCATCCGCAACGAGCAGCAGATGAACGATCTTCTCGCCTACCTCCAGCGCGCCAGCAGCGCGCAGTAACCCTCCGCGGTCAGCCGCCGCGCGCGACGCCGCCGGAATCCCTCCCGGCGGCGTTTCTCATGCGCGGGCGGTCGCTGCGCGCCGCTCAATGCGCGCCGGCGAAGGCCAGCATCGTGGCGAACACCTCGCGCGTGACGCTGGAGAGCGTGCGGCCCAGCTCCTCGAGATCCGCGACCTGGTCCACGCGCGCGCCGACGCGCTCCTGCTCCTCGGGCGAGAGGATGAGCGGGATCAGCCCCGCCGAGCGCGCGAGGCCGATCAGCAGCGCGTCCTGCGGGTCGGGGATCTCGTTCTCCAGCAGCACGCGGCGCAGCCGGGCGCGCACCTCCTGCACCTCCGCCTCGCCCTCGGGGCCCTTGGGGTAGCGGCGGTCGGCGAAGACCCAGAGGAAGCGCCCCTCCTCCCGCCGCAGCACGCCCTTGGCCACCAGCCGGTCGAGCAGCATGGCGCGGAAATGCTCGCTGCGGCGGCCAAGCTCCACGATCCAGTGGCGGCTGTCGCGCTGCCCGGCCTCGGGGCTGGAGGCGATGAGCGTCATCGCCTCGTCCAGCACCGGGTCGCCCGAGGGGCGCTGGCTCGTCACCATCAGCCGCTCGAGGTCGGTGTCGATGCGCCCGTCGAGGGAGAGCTGCATCAGGATCGCGGTGGCGATGGCATAGTCGCCCGCCGGCGCGGGAAGCCCGACCGGTCGGCCCGTCGCGTTGTCGAGCATGAGGAGCATGATCTCCTCCGGCATGGTCAGTTTCATCGCGCGGGGCTCCCGTCAGGCTGGCGTCGGGCGGATGGTGGGCGGGCGGCGGGGCCCTGTCCAGCGCGGCCCCGCATGGCATGTGGATTGCTTGGCCGTCACCCGGCTGGCCGGGCCTTCCGGCCTCACGCGAGGGGCAGCACCGCGATGGACATCGGCGTCTTCATTCCCATCAACAACAACGGCTGGCTGATCTCGGAGAACGCGCCGCAGTACATGCCGTCCTTCGAGCTGAACAAGACGGTGGTGCAGAAGGCCGAAGCCTATGGCATGGACTTCGCGCTGAGCATGATCAAGCTGCACGGCTTCGGCGGAAAGACGGAATTCTGGGACCACGGCCTCGAGAGCTTCACCCTGATGGCGGGGCTGGCGGCCGTCACCTCGCGCATCAAGCTCTTCGCCTCCACGGCGGTGCTCACCATCCCGCCGGCCATCGTCGCGCGCATGGCGGTGACGATCGACAGCATCTCGGGCGGGCGCTTCGGGGTGAACATCGTCTCCGGCTGGCACAAGATCGAATACAGCCAGATGGGGCTCTGGCCCGGCGACGAGCACTTCGCCAAGCGCTACCAGTACAGCACGGAATATGTGCAGATCCTGCGCGACCTCTGGGAGAAGGGCGAGAGCGACCTCAAGGGCGCCTATTTCCGGATGGACAAGTGCAAGCTCTCGCCCCGCCCGTCCAGGCCCATCGAGATCGTCAGCGCCGGGCAGTCGGACACGGGCATGGCGTTCGGCGCCCGCTACTGCAACTACAACTTCTGCCTCGGCGAGGGCGTGAACGAGCCCACCAAGGCCGCCTCGGTGCCCGCCCGGATGCTGGAGCACGCGAAGAAGGCGGGCCGCGATGTCGGCGCCTACATGCTCTACATGGTGATCTGCGCCGACACGGACGAGGCGGCGATGGCCAGGTGGGACAGCTACGTGAAGGGCGCGGACCGCGCGGCGCTGGAACATCTGCTGGGCCACGCCGCGCACGACGTGAACACGGAGGCGACCTCCATGGCCGCGGCGGTGCAGCGCAACCCCTCGCCCATCAACTTCAACATGGGCACGATCGTGGGCCGCCCTGCCTCCTGCGCGCGCATGCTGGACGAGGTGGCGGCGATGCCGGGCGTGAAGGGCATCATGCTCTGCTTCGACGACTTCATCCAGGGCATGGACGACTTCGGCCAGAAGATCCAGCCGCTGATGAAGTGCCGGCAGGACCGGCTGCCGCTCGCGGCCTGAGGTCGGACGGAAAGGAAAGGGCGCGCCCGGCCACCGGGCGCGCCCCTCGCTCCGCGCGCGGCGGGGCGCGAGACCCCGCCGCAAGGGCGGCGGCTCAGCTCGCCGCCTGGATGTTGTAGCGCCGCGCCACCTCGCGCGCCTGCGCGAGCTCGGTCTGCATGATGCGCACGAAATCCGCGCCCAGCGGCACGGGGTTGCGCGGCAGCGTCTGCAGCTCCGTCATGCGCTGCAGCACCGTCGCATTCTGCACGAGCTTCGGGATCTCCTGCATCATGCGCTCGGCGATGGGCTGCGGCAGGCCGCGGGGGCCCGACATGCCCACCCACTGGGTCTGCACGAGGCTCGGGAAGCCGAGCTCGACGAAGGTCGGCACATCGGGGAAGGCCGGAAGCCGCTGCGGCGAGGAGATGGCCAGCGCGCGCAGCGTGCCGTTCTGCATGGCGGTCACATTGGTGGTGATCGGGTCGATCATCGTCTCGATGTGGCCGCCCAGCAGGTCGCGCATCGCCGGCGCGGAGCCGGCATAGGGAGCGTGGTCGAGCTGCGTCAGGTTCGCCGTGCCGGTCAGCATCGCCCCCAGCATGTGCGGCGCCGAGCCGATGCCCGAGGAGCCGTAGCGCGTGGGGCGCGTGCGCGCGGCCTGCAGGAAGTCCTGGAAGCTGCGCAGCGGGCTGTCGCCGCGCACGATCAGCACCGAGGGCGCCTCGACGAGCAGGCCGAGATGCGTGAAGTCGTTGATCGGGTCGAAGGGCAGCGTGGGCAGGGTGGCGGCCGAATAGACCATCACCGAGGCATGCGTCATGAGGAAGGTGTAGCCGTCGGGCGCGGACTTCGCGACGTGATCGGTGCCGATCACGCCGCCCGCCCCGGCGCGGTTCTCCACCACCACGTTCTGGCCGAGCGCCGCCTGCAGCACCGGCGCGACGAGGCGCGTCACCGTGTCCACGAGCCCGCCGGGGGGAAACTGCGCCACGAGGCGCACCGCGCCGCGCGAGGGCCAGGCGGCCTGGGCCTGGGCGGCGGTGGGGCCGAGGGCGGGGGCGGCGAGGAGGCCGGCGGCGGCCCCGAACAGGTGGCGGCGATGCATCATCCATGATCTCCCAAGGGCGCCGCGCCGCGCTTCTGCACAAGGACTGCGCAGAAAGACCCGGCGAGGTCGTTCCGGGACATGATTGAGCAAGGATCGTGCCGCGGCGCCCGCGCCCTCCTCACCCCGCGCGCAGCCGCGCCCTCACCCCGCGCGCAGCCGCGCCCTCACCCCGCGCGCAGCCGCGCGACGTAGAGATCCGCCACCGTCTCGGCCAGGGAGCGGTTCAGCGCCTCCAGCCCCGCCACCAGGGCGATGCGCGCCTGCCGCGCCGCCAGCAGCTCCTCCGGCAGCAGCACGGGCAGCAGCGCCACGGCGCGAGCGAGGCCGAGCAGCAGCGCCTCGCGCGGGTCGGGGATGTCGTCCTCCTCCACGATCCGGCGCAGCCGGGCGCGCACCGCGCGCGGCTCCGGGCGCCCAGCGGGGCTGACATGGCGGCGGGCGGGAAAGACCAGCAGCACCCGCCCGCGCTCCTCGCGCAGCAGCCCGCCTTCCAGCAGCCGGCGCATCACCAGGGGGCGCAGCCCGGCCTCCTCGCGCGCCAGCAGCATCAGCGCGCCGCGCGAATCCCGCGCCGCGGCGATCTCGGCCAGGGCGCGGTCCAGCACCGCATCGCCCGTCGCCTCGCGCGAGAGGATCTCCAGCCGGTCCCGGTCCGTGTCCAACCGCCCGGCCAGCGCCAGCTCCATCATCGCCGCCCCGGCCAGCGCCAGCGCGGCGGCCAGGCCCTGGCGGCCGAGCGGCCGGCCCGTCTCCTCGTCGAGGGTGAGGAGGGCGATCTCCTCGGGCAGCGAGAGGCTCATTCGGGAATGGCCGCCGACCAGGGCGACATGGCGTCGGTGATGCCCACGCGCATCCCCTCCTTCTGCCAGATCAGGTTGGGGCAGGCGAAGTTCACCGGCATCACCGCATGCTCCACCACCTCCACCGGCGCCTCGGCGGCCAGCGCGGCGATCACCGCCTCGCCCAGGCGGCGATCGGCCGTCACCCCCTCGGGCCCGCTCACGTCGAGGCGCGGATGGTGCGCGGCGGCCTCGGGGTCCATGGCGAAATCCGCGACATAGGAGAGAAGCTGGAACACGGCGGCCATGATGCGCCGCCCGCCCGAGGCGCCGCCCGCGATCTCGGGCTTGCCCTGCCCGTCGAGCAGGATCACGGGGCACATGTTGCACAGCGGCCGCTTGCCCGGCGCGATGGCGTTCGCGCTGCCCGGGGTGGGATCGAACCACATCACCCCGTTGTTCATCAGCACCCCCGTGCGCGGCAGCACGAGGCGCGAGCCCATGGAGGAGAGGAGCGTCGTGGTCATCGCCACCATCATCCCCTCCTTGTCCGCGACCGTGAGATGGGTGGTGCAGGAGTCCGCCCCCGGCGGCTCGGCGTCGCCGAGCCCGGCGAGGCGCTCGGCATAGGCCTCGCGCAGCGCGCGCGCGAGATGGGCGTACCAGGCCGCGTCCGGCGCCGCGCCATAGGGGGCGGATTCCATGCGCTCCAGCACGCGCATCAGGGTGGGCGCGGCGGTGAGCCCGTTGGCGAGCATCCAGCGCCGGCCGCGCAGGCGCGCCTCCAGCGCGGGGCGGATGCGCGCCCGGCAGTCGCGCAGATCCTCGGCCGAGACGAAGCCCTCCATCTCGCGCATGTCGGCGGCGATGGCCGCGGCGATCTCTCCCTCGTAGAAGTCGCGCAGCCCGGCCTGCTGCAGGCGCTCCAGCGTCTCGGGCAGGCGGCCCAGCACGAAGAAGCCCGGCGTGCCCTGATAGGGCGGCACGGGCGGCAGCCCGTTGGGCAGATAGATGCGCGCGCTCTCGGGATAGAGGCGCAGGATGGCCGCGCTGTTGGCGATCTTCAGCGTGGTGAACCAGTCCTGCGGCAGGCCGCGCTTCGCCAGCGCCACCGCGGGCGCCAGCACCTCGCGGATGGGCAGCCGCCCGTGGCGTTCGTGCAGCAGCGCGTAGCCCGCCACCGCGCTCGGGATCAGCACGGATTTGGGGCCGTGGATGTTCGCATCGCCCGCCACCTCGGGCCAGGCGAAGAGGTCCTGCTTGTGGCGGCCGGTCAGCGGATAGGCGGAAGGATCGAGCCCGCGCGGGGCCACCGGGCCGAAGTCGAAGGTCTCGCAGGGCCCGCCCGGGGCCATCACCTGGGCGAAGCCGATGCCGCCGAGGCCGGAGTTCCAGGGCTCCACCGCGGCCAGGGCGAAGGCGGCGGCCACCGCGGCATCGGCCGCCGTGCCGCCGGCGCGCAGCATCTCCGCCCCCGCCTCGGCAGCGGCGCGCGCCTGGCTCGCCACCATGCCCCCCGAGCCGCGCCCCGCGGGCTTGCGGACATGCCAGTGCTGCGTGACGTGCGGGGTCATCGGGGCGCCTCTCCTTCCTCTGCGCGCCCATGGTCGGGCGCGCGGAGGCGGGCGTCCAGATGGGGGATCAGTCGAGCCGGATTGTACGCAGGATCTCGGCCTTCTGCGCCACATCCTCGGCGAGGCGCCGGGCGAAGGCCTCGCGGCTCAGGTAGAAATCCGCGGGCTGGGAGGCGCCCCGCGCCGCCGTGCGGTAGGCCTCGGTGGCGGCGGCGCGCTCGCAGGCGGCCTCGATGCGCGCGATGCGGTCCTCCGGCGTCGCGGCGGGGGCGAAGAGACCGCCGAAGCTCGCCGGCGCCACGTCGAAGCCCTGCTCCACCGCGGTCGGCGCGTTGGGGAAATCCGGGTGGCGCGCGCGGTCGAAGACGGCGAGCACCCGCACGTCGTTCCGCCCCGCCGCCGAGCCGAGCACGATGGAGCCCACGTCGATCCGCCCGGCCAGCACCTCGGTCAACACCTGCGCGTCGGCGCGGAAGGGCACATGCTCGATCTCGACGCCCGCCGCGCGCAGCCATTGCACCATGGCGAGGTGCGGGATGGAGGTGATGCCGAGCGTGCCGTAGGTCATCCGCCCCGGATTCGCCCGGGCCCGCGCCTGCAGATCCGCGAGGTCGCGGATCGGGCTGTCGGGGCGCACCACCAGCGCCATGGAGTTGCTGAACACCTGGCAGATCGGGCGGAAGCTGTTCACCTGCAGCCCCGAGGCGGCCTGCGTGATCGGCAGCACCGAGGCGACGAGGGCGGGCACGAAGAGCAGCGTGTGCCCGTCGGGCGCCGAGCGCGCCACGAAGGCGGAGCCCACCGCCCCCGCGGCGCCGTCGCGGTTCATCACCACCACGGGCTGGGGCAGATGCGGCGCCATCTGCTGCGCCAGCGCGCGCACCAGCAGGTCGATGGCGTTGCCGGGCGGGTAGGGCAGCACGATCTGCACGGGGCGGCTCGGGAAGGCCTCCTGCGCGCGGGCGGCGGGCGCGGCGAGCGGCAGCGCGGCGAGGCCGGCGGCGAAGCGGCGGCGGGTGAGCATGGGGGTTTCCTCCATCCCGGCTGGGTTCAATGGCTGGGCACGAGCTTCGAGGGATCGGCGCCGACGCGCCCGCCGCCCTCGCCCCGCTCGCGCGAGAGGGTGAAGTCGTAGCGCACCGCCTCCGCCCCCGGCGCGGGCGAATCCGGCAGGTCGCGCCGCGGCGTCACCACCAGCGACTTCGAGACGCCGAACACCGTGTCGCTGTCCACGTTCGGGTCGTCGCTGAGGTAGAGGGCGGTCACGAGGTCGCGGCAGCCGGGCGCGGTGATCAGGACGTGGATGTGCGCGGGGCGGAAGCCGTGCCGCGCCTGGGCGCGCACCAGCGCCCCCACCGGCCCGTCCATCGGAATGGAGTAGCCGATCGGCTTCTCGGTGCGCAGGAAATACCGGCCCTCGGCGTCGCAGCGCAGCCGGCCGCGCATGTCCATCTCGCCGGGCTCATGGGCCTGCAGGTCGTAGAGGCCCTCGGCGTTGGTCTGCCAGACGTCCATCATGGCGTGCGGGATGGGCCGCCCCTCGGCATCGCGCACCTGGCCGTAGAGCACGAGCTCCGGCCCGCCGGGGCTGCGTGCGAGGCTGCCGCCCATCTCGATCTCCGGCGCGCCCTCGCGGAAGAAGGGGCCGAGCAGGCTCGTCTCGGTCCCCGCCGCCTCGCGCCCCTGCGCGTCGTGCATGATGTTGACGAGGCGCGAGAGGCCGAGCACGTCCGAGAGCAGGATGAACTCCTGCCGGATGGGCGAGCACATCTGCCCCACCGCGGTGAGGAAGGCGATGCCCTGCAGCCATTCGTCGGGCGTCAGCCGCACCTCGCGCGCGAAGGCGTGCAGGTGGCGCACCGCGGCCTCCATGATCTCCTTCAGCCGAGGGTCCGGCGTGCCGGCCATCTGGGCGATGGCCTCCTCGGTGATCTGGTGGATGTCGATGTCCTGCATCCCGCGTTCCTCCCGTCCGACGCGCCTTGTGTGGTGCGCCGCGCGGCATGGGTCAATGGCGGCCCGCGCGGGCGCGTGCTAGCGAGCGCCCCGATCCACGCCCCGGAGGAGAGCGCGCATGGCCGAGAGCAAGATCCTGCCCACCACCGTCGTCGGAAGCTACCCGCAGCCCGCCTGGCTGGTGGACCGCGCCGTGCTGACCAAGAACAACGTGGTGCCGCGCGTGCGGCTGAAGGAGATCTGGCGCGTGGCCGAGGACGCGCTGGAGCAGGCGCAGGACGACGCGACGCTCATCGCCATCCGCGACATGGAGCGCGCGGGCATCGACATCATCACCGACGGCGAGATGCGCCGCGAGAGCTACTCCAACCGCTTCGCGCTGGCGCTCGAGGGGGTGGACGTGGACAACCCGGCCGTTGTGCAGGGCCGCATGGGCAAGCCCACC
>JBKBSR010000087.1:0-10448 GCA_046291055.1 Roseococcus sp. | reverse complement strand
TGTCGAGCAGCCGGTCCATGGCGGCCTGGAAGTCGGGGCCGTTCGCATAGCCGTCGGGCTCGCCCGCGCGCTCGAGGAAACGCTGCCAGACGGGTGTGGCGATGCCCTGGCGCATGCGGTCGTGGTGGTAGGCCACCATCTCCGGCGTCATGCCCGCGGGGCCCACCCAGCCCTTCATGTTCTCGGCGATCACCTCCCAGCCCAGCTCGCGCAGGGTGGGCGCCTCCGGGTAGAGGGGGGCGCGGCTCTCGCTCGCCACCGCCAGCACGCGCAGCTCGTCCGCATCCACCAGGCCGCGCATCTCCTCGGGCGCGGCCACGCTGCAATCCACCGTGCCGGCGATGACGGCCTGCAGCGAGGGGCCGCCGCCGGTGAAGGGCACGTGCAGCATCTGCGCCCCCGCCGCGCGGCCGAGCAGCAGGAAGATGGAGTGGCTGAGCGTGCCCACCCCGGCGGAGGCGTGGCTGACGGCCTCGGGCCTCGCGCGGGCGGCGGCCATCAGCTCCTGCATGGAGGCGAAGCGCCCGCCGCGCCCCTTCACCACGATGAACTGCCCGTGCCGGGTGAGGCGGATCACCGGCGAGAAGCTGCGCTTGGGGTCGTAGGGCGCCTCGCGGTGCGCGGGGACCGAGGTGGATTCCGAGCCGCCGGCCAGCAGCAGCGCATGGCCGTCGGGCGGCATGCGCGCCACCTGCTCGGCCGCCAGCGGCCCGCCCGCGCCGGGGCGGTTCACCACGACGAGCGGCACGGGATAGAGGGGCGCCACCGCCTCGGCGATGGTGCGGGCGATCACGTCGCTGCCGCCGCCCGGCGCGAAGCCGACGATGAGCTGGATGGGCCGCGTGGGCGCCCAGCCCGGCTGGGCGCGGGCGGGGCCGATGAGGGCGGGGCTGGCGAGCAGCGCAAGGGCGGCGCGGCGTGTGGGCATGGACGTTGTCTCCCTGTGACGTCGCATCAGATGGGCCGAGGCCGGCCCGTCCGACAAGCTGCGCCCGGCCACGCGCGAAACGCGCGCGCGGCTGCAACCCGCGCTTGCAATTTCCATGCGCATTCGTAACTATTCCGTATCGTTGCCGGGAGAGATCGAATGCGCCGCTTCGGCCTCGCCGCCCTCGCCCTTGCCGGGCTGCTCCTCGCAGCCGCTCCGCCCGCCTCGAGGGCCGCCCCGGGGCCGGAGGCTCTGCCTGCGTCTCTGCGGGCCGCCCTCGAGCACTCCCCCTGTTTCCAGCGGCCGGTCCGCCCGGCCGCCCTTCGCGCCGAGGCGGCCGCGCTGCTCGGCCGCACCGACGGGCCGAGCCTGTATCGCCTCGCCGAAGCCCATATGGCGCTGCCCGGCGGCGTGGACCGGATGCATGTGGCCGAGAGCTACCTGGCGCGGGCCCTCTCCGCCGGCGTCCAGGGCGCGGCGCTCGAGCTCGGGGCGATCCGCTTCGCGGTGCATCGCGACGCGGCGGGCGCTTTCGCCACCTGGCTGCACGCGGCGAGCCTGGGCGATCCGCGCAGCATGGCCTGCGTGGCGGCGGCGCTGCTCACCGGCCAGGGCGCGGCGGTGGACCGTGCGGAGGCCATGCGCTGGCTCACGCTGCGCGACGAGGCGACGCGAGGGCGCGCCGTGCTCGGGCCCGTCACGGCCGAGGTCGCACGCGCCCTCACGCCGCGCGAGGTGGACGAGGGCCGGCTGCGGGCCCGCCAGCCGCCGCTTCCCGTCGCCCCGCCCGGGATCGTCCTGGCGCGCGACGCCGCGACCCCGCCGCCCTGGCTCAGCGGCGTCGCGGCCCCGCCCCGCCCCCCTGCGCCGCCGCCTGAGGCCCAGACCACGGGCGCGACGGGCTTCGTCATCGCGCCCGGCGGCCTGGTGCTGACCGCCGAGCACGGCGTGAGCGCCTGCGCCGAGATCGAGGTGGTGGCCGGCCTCGCGCGGCTCGGCGGGGCGCGGCTGATCGCTCGCAACGAGGATCTCGACCTCGCGCTCCTGGCCGTGCCGGGGCTGGAGCGCCGGCCGCTGCCGGTGGCCGCGCAACTGCGCCTGGGCGAGGAGGTGGTGGCGATCGGCTATCCCGGCCGCGGCGTCGCCACGGATCGCCCAACCGCCACGCTGGGGAATGTCAGCGCCGAGGGCAGCGGCCGCGCCGCGCATGTTCTGCAGTACACGGCGCCCACCCAGCCGGGAAAGAGCGGCGGCCCGCTTCTCGACCGGCGCGGTCAGGTGGTGGGGATGGTCTTCGCCGTGCGGGACACCCGGCGCGAGCAGTTGGCGGGGCTCCTACCCTCGCAGAACGTGAACTTCGCCGTGGCCGGGCCGACGCTGCACCGCTTCCTGCTCGACCACTCCATCACGCCCGCCCAGGCTCCCGCGGCGGCCGCGCCCATGGACGCGGCGCAGATCGTGGACCAGGCGGAGCGATCCGTCGTGCAGATTCTCTGCCACGCGCCCCGGGCGGCCGTGACGCCCGCCCGCGCGACCCGCTGAGCGCCGCCCGCCTCAGCGCGTCGGCGCCGGCGGATCCTGCCCGTAGTCGTAGAAGCCCTTGCCCGTCTTGCGCCCGTACCAGCCGGCCTCGACATATTTCACCAGCAGCGGGCAGGGGCGGTACTTGCTGTCCGAGAGCCCGTCATAGAGCACCTGCATGATGGAGAGGCAGGTGTCCAACCCGATGAAGTCGGCCAGTTCCAGCGGCCCCATCGGGTGGTTCGCGCCGAGCTTCATCGCCGTGTCGATGGAGCGGATGTCGCCCACGCCCTCATACAGGGCATAGACGGCCTCGTTGATCATCGGCACCAGGATGCGGTTGACGATGAAGGCCGGGAAATCCTCGCTCGTCGCCGTCTGCTTGCCGAGCCGGTGCGCCAGCCGCTCCACCGCGCGGAAGGTGGGCTCGTCGGTGGCGATGCCGCGGATGATCTCCACCAGCTTCATCACCGGCACCGGGTTCATGAAGTGCATCCCGATGAACTTCGCCGGCCGGTCCGTGACGGCCCCGAGCCGGGTGATCGAGATGGAGGAGGTGTTGGAGGCCAGCATGGCCGAGGGCTTGAGGTGCGGGCAGAGCGCCTTGAAGATCTCGACCTTCACGGCCTCGCGCTCGGTGGCCGCCTCCACCACGAAATCCGCGCCGCCGAGCAGCGCGTAGTCCGTCCCGGTGGCGATGCGCGCGAGCGCCGCGTCGCGCTCCTCCTCGGTGATCAGCTTGCGGCCGATCTGGCGCTCCATGTTGCGGGCGATGGTGGCCATCGCCTTCTCCAGCGCCTCGGGCTTGATGTCGATCATCGTCACCGGCAGGCCGGCGAGCGCGCAGACATGGGCGATGCCATTGCCCATCTGCCCCGCGCCGACGATGCCGATGCTCTCGATGGCCGGCACCTCCACCGGCGCCTCCAGGGTGGCCGCGCCGGCGGCGATGCGCAGGCTCACGGCTCAGCCCTTCGCCAGTTCGGCGTCGAGCTCGGGCAGCGCCTTGAACAGGTCCGCCACCAGCCCGTAATCGGCCACCTGGAAGATCGGCGCCTCCTCGTCCTTGTTGATGGCGACGATCACCTTGCTGTCCTTCATGCCCGCGAGGTGCTGGATGGCGCCCGAGATGCCCACCGCGATGTAGAGTTCGGGCGCGACGATCTTGCCGGTCTGGCCCACCTGCATGTCGTTGGGCGCGTAGCCCGCGTCCACCGCGGCGCGCGAGGCGCCCACCGCCGCGCCGAGCCGGTCGGCCAGCTTCTCGATGAGGTGGAAGTTCTCGGCCGAGCCCATGGCCCGCCCGCCCGAGACCACGACGCGCGCGGCGGTGAGTTCGGGCCGCTCGCTCTTCTGCACCTCGGCGCCGACGAAGCGCGAGAGGCCGGGATCGGCCACGGCAGCGCCCACCGCCTCGATCGGGGCGGCGCCCCCGCTGGCGGGCACGGGGTCGAAGCTCGCGGCGCGGATGGTCATCACCTTCTTCGCGTCGCTGCTCTTCACCGTGGCCAGCGCGTTGCCGGCGTAGATGGGACGGATGAAGGTGTCGGCGTCCACCACCCCGGCCACGTCGCTGATGGGCTGCACGTCGAGCAGCGCGGCCACGCGCGGCATCACGTTCTTGCCGGCCGCCGAGGCGGGGGCGAGCAGATGCGTGTAGCCGGGCGCCAGCGCGACCAGCAGCGCCGCCACCGGCTCGGCCAGGCGGTGGGCGAGGGCCGCGTCCTCGGCCAGCAGCACCTTGGCCACGCCGGGCAGGGCGGCGGCGGAGGCGGCGGCGGCGGCCGCGCCCTCGCCCAGCACCAGCACATGCGCCTCGCCCAGCTTCGCGGCGGCGGCGACCGCGCTGCGCGTAGGCTGCGAGACGACCGACCCGTCGTGGTCGGCGAGGATGAGCACCGCCATGTTCAGATCACCTTCGCTTCGTTGCGCAGCTTCTCGACCAGCTCCTGCACGGAGGCCACCTTGGCGCCGGCCTGGCGCTTCGGCGGCTCCTCCACCCGCAGCACGGTCAGGCGCGGCGCGGGGTCCACGCCGAGGTCGGCGGGCTTGACCACCTCGATCGGCTTCTTGCGCGCCTTCATGATGTTGGGCAGCGAGGCGTAGCGCGGCTCGTTCAGCCGCAGATCGGCGGTGACGACGGCGGGCAGCTTCAGCGTCACCGTCTCGAGGCCGCCATCCACCTCGCGCGTCACCGTGGCCTCGCCGTTTGCGACCTCGACCTTGGAGGCGAAGGTGCCCTGCGCCCAGCCCAGCAGCGCGGCCAGCATCTGGCCCGTGGCGTTCATGTCGTCGTCGATGGCCTGCTTGCCCATCACGACGAGGTCCGGCGCCTCCTTGGCCACCAGCGCTTTCAGGATCTTGGCGACGGCCAGCGGCTCCAGCACCCCGTCATGCTCGACGAGAATGCCGCGGTCCGCGCCCATGGCGAGCGCGGTGCGGATCTGCTCCTGCGCCGCCGAGGGGCCGGCGGAGACGGCGACGATCTCGCTCGCCACGCCCTTCTCCTTCAGCCGCACCGCCTCCTCGACGGCGATCTCGTCGAAGGGGTTCATGGACATCTTGACGTTCGCCGTCTCGACGCCCGTGTTGTCGGCCTTCACGCGGACCTTGACGTTGTAGTCCACCACCCGCTTGACGGGGACGAGGAGTTTCATGGGGCGGGGCGCCTTCCTTGCTGCACTGCCGTGAACCGTGGCGGACCCTAGCCACGCCCCCCCGGCCGGGCAAGCCTCGCGGGGCGTGCGGCGGCGGGCCGCCCCCGCCGCCGCGAGGGAATGGCCTCAGAGCCTTCCGAACAGGGCCGCCGTGTCGCTCATGCGGTTGGAGAAGCCCCACTCGTTGTCGTACCAGCCCATCACGCGGATGAGCTTGCCGCCGTCCAGGCTCTGCGTCTGCGTCGCGTCGAAGGTGCAGGAGTGCGGGTTGGTGTTGAAGTCCACCGACACCAGCGGCTCCGTCTCGTAGCCCAGGATGCCCTTGAGGCCGCCCATCGCGGCCTCGTGCATCGCCTGGTTCACCTGCTCCTTCGTCACCCCGTCCACCGCGAGGTTCACGTCCAGCGAGACGAGCGAGACGTTGGGCGTGGGCACGCGGATCGCCGTGCCGTCCAGCTTGCCCTTGAGCTCGGGCAGAACGAGCCCCACCGCCTTCGCCGCGCCCGTGCTGGTCGGGATCATGCTGACCGCCGCCGCGCGCGCGCGCCGCAGATCCTTGTGCAGCGTGTCCACCGTGTTCTGGTCGCCGGTGTAGGCGTGGATGGTCACCATGTAGCCGCGCAGCACGCCCCACTTGGAATGCAGCACATGCACCATGGGCGCGAGGCAGTTGGTGGTGCAGGAGGCGTTGGAGACGACGGTCATCTCCTTCGTCAGCGTCTGGTGGTTCACGCCATAGACGATGGTGGCGTCCACCTCGTCCGCGGGGGCGGAGATCAGCACCTTGCGCGCGCCGGCCGCCATCAGCGGCGCGGCCTTGGACTTCGAGGTGAAGATGCCGGTGCACTCCATCGCCACGTCCACGCCCTGGAAGGGCACCTGGGAGGGGTCCCGCTGGGCGCTGACCTTGATGGGCGCATAGGCGCGGCCATTGTGCTTTATGAGAATGCTGTCGCCCGCGACATGCACCTCGCCCGGGAAACGGCCGTGCACGCTGTCGTACTTGAACAGGTGCGCGTTCGCCTCGACCGAGCCGAGGTCGTTGATCGCCACGCACTCCACATCCGTCCGGCCGCTCTCGATCATCGCGCGCAGCACCAGCCGCCCGATGCGCCCGAAGCCGTTGATCGCCACCTTCACCGTCATGGTCACGCTCCCCCTGCCAGCAGCCTGCGCGCCGCCGCGACCACCGCGGCCGGCGTGATCCCGAAATGGGCGAAGAGATGCTCGGCCGGCGCCGAGGCCCCGAAGCCCGTCATGCCCACGAAGGCCGAGCGGGCGCCGAGCCAGCGCTCCCAGCCGAAGGAGAGCGCCGCCTCCACGCCCAGGCGCGGCGCCTCGCCCAGCACCGCGGCCCGGTAGGCGGGATCCTGCAGCGCGAAGAGCTCCCAGCAGGGCAGCGACACCACGGCCGCCCGCACGCCCTGGGCCGCCAGCTCCGCCCGCGCCGCGACGGCGAGATGGACCTCGCTGCCGGTGGCGATCAGCGTCACGTCGCGCGGGCCTTCCGCCTCCGTCAGCACATAGCCGCCGCGCGCGCAGCGGTTCTCGCCCGCGTCGGCGCGCAGCGCCGGCACCGCCTGGCGTGTCAGCGCGAGCACCGAGGGGCCGTCGGCCCGGCGCAGCGCCATCTCCCAGCATTCCGCCGTCTCGATCGCGTCCGCGGGGCGGAAGACGAAGAGGTTCGGGATGGCGCGCAGCGAGGCCAGCGTCTCCACCGGCTGGTGCGTCGGCCCGTCCTCGCCCAGGCCGATGCTGTCATGCGTCAGCACATGGATCACCCGCTGGCGCATCAGCGCGGCGAGGCGCAGCGCGGGGCGCATGTAGTCGGCAAAGACGAGGAAGGTGCCGCCATAGGGAATGACGCCGCCATGCAGCGCCATGCCGTTCATGGCCGCGGCCATGCCGTGCTCGCGCACGCCCCAGTGGACGTAGCGGCCCGCATAGTCGCCGGGCCGGATGGCGGGGATGCCCTTGACGTCCGTGTTGTTCGACCCGGTGAGGTCGGCGCTGCCGCCGACCATCTCGGGAATGTGCGGCACGAGCGCCGAGAGCGCGCGCTGCGAGGCGACGCGGGTGGCGAGCCTGGGCTTCTCGGCGGCGTGCTGGGCGCGCAGCGCGGCCAGCGCCTCGTTCCAGTTGTCGGGCAGCCGGCCCGCCATTGCGCGCTCGAACTCCGCGCGCATCGGGTGCTTGGCGAGCCGCTTGAGCCAGGAGCGCCGGGCGCCGGCGCCGCGCCGGCCCGCCTCCTCCCAGCGCGCCTTCAGCGCCTCGGGGATGGCGAAGGGCTCGGCCTCCCAGCCCAGCGCGGCCTTGGCGGCGGCCACCTCCTCCGCCCCCAGCGGCGCGCCGTGGCTCGCCGCCGTGCCGGCCTTCCTCGGCGCGGCGAAGCCGATGATGGTGCGGCAGGCGATCAGCGTGGGCTTCGCGCTGCGCGTGGCCGCGGCCATGGCGGCGGCGAGCTGCGCGTGGTCGTGCCCGTCCACCCGCTTCACCGCCCAGCCATAGGCCTGGAAGCGCTTCAGCACATCCTCGCTGAAGGAGAGCGCCGTGTCGCCGTCGATGGAGATGTGGTTGTCGTCCCACAGCACCGTCAGCCTGGAGAGCCTCAGATGCCCCGCGAGCGCGGCGGCCTCGTGGCTCACGCCTTCCTGCAGGTCGCCGTCCGAGGCGATGACCCAGGTGCGGTGGTCCACCAGCGATTTGCCGAAGCGCGCGGCGAGGTGCCGCTCGGCCAGCGCCATGCCGACGGCGGTGGAGATGCCCTGGCCGAGCGGCCCGGTGGTGACCTCGATGGCCGGGTGCTCGCCGTATTCCGGGTGGCCGGCGGCGGCGGAATGGAGCTGGCGGAAGTTCCGCAGCACCTCCATCTCCATGCCGGCATGGCCCGTCAGGTGCAGCAGCCCGTAGAGCAGCATGGAGCCGTGGCCGGCGCTCAGCACGAAGCGGTCACGGTCGTGCCAGCGGGGGTCGGCGGCGTCGTATTTGAGGAAGCGGGTGAACAGCACCGTCGCCGCGTCCGCCATGCCCATCGGCATGCCGGGATGGCCGGACTTCGCGCGCTCCACCGCGTCCATGGCCAGCACGCGCAGGCAGTCGGCGAGGCGGCGTTCCTCCGTCACCGGCCGGGCGAGCAGCGCGGCCTGGGTGGCGAGGGCGGGGTTGGGGGCGTCGAGGTCTTGCGCGGTGCTGGCCAAAATGGGGGCGCCTTCCGGTTCGGCGCGCTTCTAGAGGGGGGGCGCGAGGGGGGCAAGGTGAGCGCCGCCCGGGCGGGGGATGGCGGCCATGCCGCGGCGGCGGGGCCGCCCCCGCCTCACAGGAACCCCACCGGGTCCACATCCACCTGCACGCGCACGCTGCCCGGCAGCGGCACGCGCGCGAGCCAGTCGCGCAGCAGGGGCTGCACGCGCACCCCGCGCTCGGCCTTCAGCAGCAGCCGGTGGCGATGCCGCCCGCGCAGCACGGCGAGCGGCGCGGGGGCGGGACCCAGCACCTCCACCCCCGGTGCGGCGGGCGCGGCCAGGCCGAGCTCGCGCGCCGCGCGTTCGGCGGCGCGGGCGTCCTCGCTCGAGACGATCAGCGCCGCCAGCCGCCCGAAGGGCGGCCAGTGGCCCGGGGCGCGCTGCGCCGCCTCGGCGCGGAGGAAGCCGGGCAGGTCATCGGCCACCAGCGCGGCCATGACCGGGTGCTCGGGCGAGAAGCTCTGCAGCCACACCTCGCCCGGCGCGCTCTCCCGCCCCGCGCGCCCGGCCACCTGGTGCAGCAACTGCATGGTGCGCTCGGCCGCGCGCAGATCGCCGCCCGCCAGGCCCAGATCGGCGTCCACCACCCCCACCAGCGTCAGGTGCGGGAAATGCCAGCCCTTGGCCACCACCTGGGTGCCGATGATCAGGTCCACCTCGCGCGCGGCGATGCGCCGGGCCGCCTCGGCCGCCGCGGCGGGGCCGGGCAGCGTGTCGCTCGCCATGACGAGGCGTCGCGCGGCGGGGAAGAGCTCCGCCGCCTCCTCCTGGATGCGCTCCACGCCGGGGCCGATGGGCACGAGGCTGTGCTCCGCCCCGCACTCCGGGCAGGCGGGCGGGGTGGGCGCGGCGTGGCCGCAGTGGTGGCACATCAGGCGCCGCTGGGCGCGGTGCTCCACCAGCCAGGCGGTGCAGTTCGGGCACTGCATCCGGTGCCCGCAGGCGCGGCAGAGGGTGAGCGGCGCATAGCCGCGCCGGTTGAGGAAGAGCATCGCCTGCTCGCCGCGCGCGAGGGTGGCGCGCACCGCCTCCACCAGCGGCGGGGCGAGGAAGCGCCCGCGCTCGGGCGGGCTCGCGCGCAGGTCGAGCGCGCGCACGCGCGGCATCTCCGCCCCGCCATGCCGGCGCGGCAGGGAAAGCCGCGCGTAGCGCCCCGTCTCGGCGTTGTGGACCGTCTCCAGCGAGGGGGTGGCGCTGACCAGCACGCAGGCCGCCTCCTCCAGCCGCGCGCGCACCACCGCCATGTCGCGCGCGTGGTAGATCACGCCCTCCTCCTGCTTGAAGGCCGTCTCGTGCTCTTCGTCCACCACGACGAGGCCGAGCCGCGGGAAGGGCAGGAACAGGGCCGAGCGCGCGCCGACCAGCACCCGCGCCTCGCCCTGCGCCACCGCGCGCCAGGTGATGCGCCGGGTGCGCGGCGAGAGCTCGGAATGCCACAGCGCGGGCGGCGCGCCGAAGCGCCGCGCGAAGCGGTCGAGCCACTGGGCGGAGAGGGCGATCTCGGGCAGCAGCACCAGCGCCTGGCGGCCCTGGCGCAGGCATTCGGCGATGGCCTCCAGATACACCTCGGTCTTGCCCGAGCCGGTCACGCCCTCCAGCAGCGTCACGCCGAAGGCGCGGGCCTCCACCGCTGCGCGCAGCCGGGCGGCGGCCTCCTCCTGCTCGGGGCCGAAGCGGGTGGGGGCGAAGCCGGGATCGGGCGCGGGGAAGGCCGGGGCGCGGGGCAGCAGGGCGGGGGCGAGCAGCCCCGCCGCCGCCATGCCGCGCAGCACCCCGGGCGAGACGCCCGCGCGGCGCTGGATGTCGGCCGCGGCCAGCACCTCGCCGCCCAGCGCCTCCAGGGCGCGCCTGCGCTCGGGCGTGAGGCGCGCGCCCGCGGGCGGCGGCGTCACCGCGCGCCAGCCGGCGCTGGCGGCGGGCTCCTCCAGGGCGGCGGGGGCGCTCAGCACCATGCGCAGCACCGCGCCCGGGGGCGAGAGGGTGTAGTCGGCCACCCAGTCCACGAAGCGGCGCAGCGCGGCGGGCAGGGGCGGGACGGGCCTGGCGGCGATGACGGCGCGCAGCCGCGCCTCGGGCAGGGGCGCGCGCCCCGGCGCCTCC
>JBKBSR010000086.1:0-10515 GCA_046291055.1 Roseococcus sp. | reverse complement strand
GATCGCCGACGAGGCGCAGGCGCGCGGCACGGTGAACCACACCCCCGTCTATCCGCGCGAGGTGGTGAAGCGCGCGCTGGAGCTGCACGCCACGGCGCTGATCCTCGTGCACAACCACCCGAGCGGCGACCCGACGCCGAGCCGCGCCGACATCGAGATGACGGAGGAGGTGCAGCGCGCCGCCGAGGTGCTCGGCATCGTGCTGCACGACCACCTCATCGTGGGGCGGGGCGCTGTCCTGTCGTTCCGGCGCGAGGGGCTGCTCTAGCCGGCTGGGGCGCGGCGCGCGCTGGGCCGGCGGCGCGCGCGGGCTGGGAGGCCTGGCGCGCGGGGGGGCGGAGGGACGCGGCCCCGGCGCGGGCCGGCGCCCCGCGCCGCGCGGCGGGCGGGCCGGCCGGCGCGGGCTCCGTCATCGCCTCCGGCGCCGGCGCCGCCATCGGGGCGGCGGCGCTGGGGGGCGGCATGGGCTCGCCCGGCTCCACCGGCGTGCCGCGCAGCGCGGCGGCGATCTCGCGCACGAAGGCGCGCGGATCGGCCACCGGGGGCGTGTGGCGCGGCATGGAGGCGCGGATGCGCAGGATCTGCCCGCCCGCTGCGCCGACGCAGACCAGGCTCTGCACCGGCTGGCGGCCATAGCTGCCCTCCATCGCGGCGCAGCGCAGCAGCGGCGCCGAGGGCGGCTCCTGGAACTCGGCGGCGACGCTGAGGCGGCGCGCCGGGCCCTGGCCGCGGGCGCTTTCCGTCACCCAGCGCTGGAACTCCGCCTGCGCCTCGGCCTCCTGCGGGCCATCGGCCGGGGCGGCGCCCTCGGGGCGCAGCACCTGCACGAAGGCGGCGGCGCGCCGGCCCTCGGTGGCGTAGTTCACCTCCGTGCCCGGGCGGGGCTGGGCCACCGGGACGGTGGCGCCGCGCTGGAAGCCGGCGGCCGAGGCGGGCAGCCGCTCGGCCAGCGCGGCGGGCGCATCGGCGCGCGGCACCGGGCCGGCCACGGGCGGCGCGTCGCGCGCGGCGTCGCAGGCGGCGAGCAGCCCGAGCGAGAGGAAGCCGGAGATCAGCGTGCCGGCGGCAGCGGCAGGCCGAGGTCGAGATGCGCGTTGGACGCCAGGATGCCTTCCCACAACAACTCCAATCCGATCCAGGCGATGAGAGCCACCCCGATGTAGGCGATGATGCGGTAGCGGTCGAGGAGCCGCGCGAGCCACGCGCCCAGAAGCCCGATCATGCCCACGGAAAGCAGAAGCCCGACCACCAGCAGCTTGACGTTCGCGCGCGCGACGGCGGCGACGGCGAGCACGTTGTCGAGGCTCATCGAGACATCGGCCACCACGATCTGCCACAGCGCCGCCGCGAGGGATTTCGGCGCCGCCGCCTCGCCGCCCGTCTCGCCATGCCCCACCGAGCCGCCGAGCAGCTCGCGCAGGAAGCTGCCGGCGATGGCCAGCAGCGCGAGGCCGCCCGCGATGTCCACCCACCAGAGCGCCAGCAGGTAGGAGGCGAAGAGGGAGAAGCCGATGCGCAGCACCGCGGCGGCCAGGATGCCGAAGGCGACGGCGCGCCGCCGGTGCGCCGCCGGAAGGCCCGCCGCCGCGAGCCCGATCACCACGGCATTGTCGCCGGAGAGGACGAGGTTCAGCCAGATGATCTCGAGCAGGCCCGGCAGGGCGGCGCTGATGTCGGACATGCGGGCGGGCCTTCGCGGAGCGGATCTCGCAACCGCCCGACTCTAGCCCCGCGCTTCGCGCCCGTCCTTGGCGGCGGGTGGCGCTGCCGTGACGCGTGCGCCACCTGGCCCGTCAGCCCCCCCTGTCGGCGCGGCGCAGCGCGCGCAGCACCGCATCCACCATCAGCGTCGCCACCGCGGTGAAGATCACCACCTGCAGCAGAGTCGCGCCCGCCCACATCCAGGCGGGGAAGACGCCCGGCAGCGCCAGGTAGCCCAGCGGCAGCAGCAGGAAGGCGTAGGAGCCGGGCACGCGGTCCGCCACCTCGGCGGTGCCCTGGTAGATCATGTCGCCCGCCACGTAGAGGATGATGAGCAGCCCCACCCAGGCGATCCAGCGGTGCTTGTTCAGCAGGTTCGCGATGAAGGTGGCGGCCACGCCCATCAGCACCACCGAGATGGCGAGGCCGATGATGAGGATGTAGGGGTGGTCCTTCGCCGCGCCGGCCACCGCCAGCACGTTGTCGAGGCTCATGGACACGTCCGCCACCAGGATCTGCACGATGGCCTGGCGCAGCGTCTTGCGCGGGGCCTTGGCCTCGGCCTCGGCCAGCGCCGCGCTGTGGTCCTCGTGCCCGCCGCCCTCGCGCAGCTCGCGGTACATCTTCCAGCACACCCACAGCAGCAGCACGCCGCCCGCCAGCGTGATGCCGACGATGGCCAGAAGCTGCACCGTGATGCTCGCGAAGGCGATGCGCATCACGGTGGCGGCGATGATGCCCCAGAAGATGGCGGTGCGCCGCTGCTGCGGCGGCAGGCCGGCCGCCGCCATGCCGACGACGATGGCGTTGTCTCCCGCCAGCACGATGTCGATCATCAGAACCTGAAGAAGCGGGACGACCCATTCCGGCATGGCGGAACCTCAACCTCTCAACATGGATTTTTCTTCATCGCGGCATCGGCCCCGCGCGGCCGAACACTAGGCAAAACCAGGGCTGCGCGGAAGCCCGCTTGTCGGCCGGCGCGGCATCGGCGAGAGGGGGCGCGACGAGACGCGCCGCCAGATGGAGAGGCCGAGCCATGGTTCCCCGCTACACCCGCCCGCAGATGGCCGAGATCTGGTCGCCCGCCGCGCGCTATCGGATCTGGTTCGAGATCGAGGCCCTGGCCGCCGAGGCGATGGCGGAGATCGGCGCCATCCCGGCCGAGGCGGCGCGCGCCATCCGCGAGGGCGGCGGGCGCAAGGTGGCGTCCATCACCGAGGCCGACATCGCGCGCATCGACGAGATCGAGCGCGTGACGCGCCACGACGTGATCGCCTTCCTCACCTGGCTCGGCGAGAGCATCGGCGAGCACGCGCGCTTCATGCACCAGGGCATGACCAGCTCCGACGTGCTGGACACCTGCCTCGCCGTGCAGATGACGCGCGCGGCCGATCTGCTGATCGCGGACCTGGACGCGGTGCTGGCCGCGCTGCGCGCCCGCGCCATGGAGCACAAGTTCACCCCCACCATCGGCCGCAGCCACGGCATCCACGCCGAGCCGACCACCTTCGGCCTCAAGCTCGCCGGCCACCATGCGGAGTTCCAGCGCGCCCGCGCGCGGCTTCTCCAGGCGCGGGCGGAGGTGGCCACCTGCGCCATCTCGGGCCCCGTGGGCACCTTCGCCAGCGTCGACCCGCGCGTGGAGGCGCATGTGGCGGAGAAGCTCGGCCTCGCGGTGGAGCCGGTCTCCACACAGGTGATCCCGCGCGACCGCCACGCCGCCTTCTTCTGCCACCTCGCCGTGGTGGCCGGCGCGGTGGAGCGCCTCGCCGTCGAGGTCCGCCACCTGCAGCGCAGCGAGGTGCGCGAGGCGGAGGAGTTCTTCCACGCGGGGCAGAAGGGCAGCTCCGCCATGCCGCACAAGCGCAACCCGGTGCTGAGCGAGAACCTCACCGGCCTCGCCCGGCTCATTCGCGGCTATGCCGTGCCCGCGCTCGAGAACATCGCTCTCTGGCACGAGCGCGACATCAGCCATTCCAGCGTGGAGCGCGTGATCGCCCCCGATGCGACCATCGCGCTCGACTTCGCGCTGATGCGGCTGGCGGGCATGGTCGAGAAGCTCACCGTCTATCCCGAGCGGATGGAGGAGAACCTCGAATCGCTCGGCGGCGTGGTGCACAGCCAGAAGGTGCTGCTGGCGCTGACCCAGGCCGGGCTCTCGCGCGAGGCCGCCTATGCCGCGGTGCAGCGCGCGGCGATGGAGACTTGGCTGAAGCTCGGCCGGCCTGAGGGGAAGCGTTTCCGCGACAACCTCCTGGCGGACCCGGAGGTGGCCCCGCGCCTCGACGCCGCCGCGCTCGATGCGGCGATGAATCCGGCGCTCGACTTCCGCCACGTCGAGACGGTCTTCGCGCGCGTCTTCGGAGCGGCCTGATCGCGCCACGAAAGCGCCACGCGCGCGGCCTTTCCTTCGCCTGCGGCGGCGCCCCTCCCCCCGGAGCGCCGCCGTCGGAGAACCGGCCATGCGAGGTGGCGCACCACCTATCCTGATCCTGGGCGCGGCGCTGCTGCTGGGCGGCTGCGCGACCCACCACCCGGGCTATCATCCGGGCTACGCCTATGGCTATGGCTACGGCGTCCGCAGCCCCGGCTGGGGCTATGCGAGTCCCGGCTGGCGCGGCCCGGTATGGTCCGGCCATGGCGGCTACCGGGGTTGGTCGGCGCCGCGCCACGCCCCGCCCGCGCTGCCGCCGCCGCCGCGTTTCGCCGCCCCGCCTGCGCCGCCGCCGCCGCGTTTCGCCGCCCCGCCTGCGCCGCCGCCGCGCTTCCAGCCGCCCCCTCCGGGCGGGCCGCCCCCTCCGGGCCGGCCGCCACCCCCGCCGCGTCCGCCCTTCGGCTGAGCCGCGTCACACCTGGACACGGGAGCATCCCATGATCCGCAAGGCTGCCTCTCTCCTTTCCCTCGCGGCGATCGCGGGGCTGCTGGTCGCGGCCCCGCCCGCCGCCGCGGGCCAGGGCTGGCACGGGCCGGGCTATGGCTACGGCTACCGCCCGCCGCCTCCGCATTGGCACTGGCGCCCGCCCCCGCCGCCGCCGCGCGTCATCTACGTGCCGCCGCCCGTCGTCTATCATCGGCCGCCCTGCTGGCGGCTGCCGCCCTGGCACCCGGCCTTCTGCCCGCCGCCGCCGCGCTACTACCGCCACTGGTAGGGCGCCACTGGCAGGGGGCCTCCCATCCCTGCATAAGCGGGGCATGTGCACCGTGATCCTGCTGCACCGGCCGGGGGAGGCCTGGCCGCTGCTGCTGGCCGCGAACCGCGACGAGCGGCTGGACCGGCCCTGGGAGGCTCCGGCCTCGCATTGGCCCGGCCTGATCGGCGGCCGCGACGCCATGGCGGGCGGCACCTGGATGGCGCTCAACCGCGCGGGCGTGGTCGCCGCCGTGCTCAACCGCCCGGGCAGCCTGGGGCCGGCGCCGGGCAAGCGCTCGCGCGGGGAGTTGCCGCTGCTCGCCCTGGAGGCGGGGAGCGCCGCCGAGGCGGCCGCCCGCCTCGCCGCGCTCGACGCCGGCCTCTGGCGCCCCTTCCATGCCGTGCTGGCCGATGCGCGCGGCGCCTGGTTCGTGGAGGGTGCGGGCGAGGGGCGGCCGGAGGCGCGGGCGCTGCCGCCGGGCCTCGCCCTGGTCACCGCCCATCCGCCCAACGACCTCTCGAGCCCGCGCATCGCCCGCCACCTGCCGCGCTTCGCCGCCGCCCGTCCGCCCGCCCCGCCCGAGTGGGGCGACTGGCCCGCCCTGCTGGCCGATTCGGCCGGGACGGCGGCGGAGGCGCTGAACATCCCCCCGCTCGGCGGCTTCGGGACGGTATGCAGCTCGCTGCTGGCGCTCGGCGCCGGGGGCGAGCGCCTCTGGCATTTCGCCGCCGGCCCGCCGGACCGCATGCCCTTCCTGCCCCTGCCGCTCGACTGACCCGCGTGGCACGCATGGGCAAGCCTTGCTATATCAAGGCTCCGCTTCGCTTTCCCACCAAGGACCCGCCGCCATGGCTCGCCGCCGCCAGCTCTACGAGGGCAAGGCCAAGATCCTGTTCGAGGGCCCCGAGCCCGGCACCCTCGTGCAGTATTTCAAGGACGACGCCACCGCCTTCAACGCGCAGAAGCGCGGCACCATCACCGGCAAGGGCGTTCTGAACAACCGCATCAGCGAATACCTGATGCAGCGGCTGGGCGAGATCGGCATCCCCACCCATTTCATCCGCCGCCTCAACATGCGCGAGCAGCTCGTGCGCGAGGTGGAGATCATCCCGCTCGAGGTGGTTGTGCGCAACGTCGCCGCCGGCAGCCTCGCCACGCGGCTCGGCATCCAGGAGGGCACGCGGCTGCCGCGCTCCATCATCGAATACTACTACAAGAACGACGCGCTGCAGGATCCCATGGTGAGCGAGGAGCACATCACCGCCTTCGGCTGGGCCTCCACGCATGACCTGGACGACATCGTGCAGCTCACGCTGCGGGTGAACGACTTCCTCTGCGGCCTCTTCCTCGGCGTCGGCATCACGCTGGTGGACTTCAAGCTGGAGTTCGGCCGGCTGTGGGAGAACGACGAGATGCGCATCGTCCTCGCCGACGAGATCAGCCCCGACAACTGCCGGCTGTGGGACGCCAAGACCGGCGAGAAGATGGACAAGGACCGCTTCCGCCGCGACCTGGGCAAGGTCGAGGAGGGCTACCAGGAGGTCGCCCGGCGGCTCGGCATCCTGCCCGAGGCGGGGATCCGCGACCTCAAGGGCCCCGAGGTGATGCAGTAGTTTTTCGGCCCTGGGGCGCCGGCTCCGCCGGCTTGGTTTTCGCCGCGCCACTGGCGCACCGGGCATCGAGGGCGGGTGGGCGGCGCCGCGCGTTGTGCGCGCGGATCCCCCTGACGGTATGATGTTTCCGTGCGGGAGTGCTGGATGGTGACGAGGCTGCGGGTCACGGTGTTTCCCAAGGCGGGCGTGCTCGACCCCCAGGGCAAGGCGATCGAGCGCGCGCTGGCCGGCCTCGGCTTCCAGGGCGTGCGCGAGGTGCGCGTGGGCAAGGTGATGCTGGTGGACATGGAGGAGACGGACCCCGCCCGGGCCAAGGCCGCTGGCGAGGAGATGGCGCGCCGGCTGCTCGCCAACACCGTGATCGAGAGCTTCACCGTGGAGATCGCGTGAGCGGCGCCGCCACCCGCGCGCCCATGCCGCGCTCGCTGCGCGCCTTCCTGCTCGTCTCGGGCGGGCTGGCGGCCTGGCGGGTGCTGAGCACGGCGGCCTTCCTGCTGTTCGGACCGCCGCTCGAGGTGCCGCCGCAGCACCACACGGCGCAGATCTTCTTCCTGCTCTCCAAGGCCTTCCTGGGCGGGCTGTTCTGGCCGATCAGCCTCGCCATCGAAGGCTGGCGCGACCCGCTGGGCTGGATCCTCTACCCATGGTGAAGGCCTCCATCGTGATGATGGCGGTGCTCACTGTGCTGGTCTTCATGGGGCTCGGCTGGCGCGAGCGGCGGCTGGCCGCCGGCCGGCCCGCCCCGCCGCGCCAGGGCTGGCTCGCCCGGCAGAAGGCGAAGGCGAACCGGGCTGTGACGGCGGCGGCCATCGCGGCCATCGGCACCAGCGTGATCCTGGGCGCGCTGCACTGGCTGCGCGTGGCCCAGGGGTGAGTGTGCTGTGGGCCTTTCTGCTTCTCCTTTTGCTGCCCGCGGGCGTGTTCGGCATGGTGTTCGGCGCCATGGCCGTGGCGGCGGTGCCGCTCTCCCTGATGCTGGTGCTGCTCATGCCCCGGCGCTGGCGCGAGGGCGTGCCGCCCGCCACGCTGTTCCTGGGGGCCATGCTGCTCTCGCCGGTGCTGCTGCTGGCGGGGCTCGCGCTCGGCGCGCTCGCGGGCGCGCCGCTCGACTGGCCGCAGATCGAGTGGCGCGCCGTCGAGCACGCGCGCCTGCCGGGCGAGACCTGGCGGCACCTCTTTCCCGTGCGCCCGCCGCGCGGCGCGCCCCTGGCCCCGGAGGGCTGATCCCATGAAGGCCGCCATCTGTGTCTTCCCCGGCACCAACCGCGAGCGCGACATGGCCATCGCGCTGGAGCGCGCCTCGGGCCGCAAGCCCCTCATGCTCTGGCACCGCGAGACGGCGCTGCCCGCGGGGCTCGATCTCGTGGTGCTGCCCGGCGGCTTCTCCTACGGCGACTATCTCCGCTGCGGGGCGATGGCCGCGCAGTCTCCCGTCATGGCGGCGGTGCGGGCCTTCGCGGCGCGCGGCGGGCATGTGCTGGGCGTGTGCAACGGCTTCCAGATCCTGACCGAGGCGGGGCTGCTGCCCGGCGCGCTGCTGCGCAACGCCGGCTTGCGCTTCCTCGCCATGGACTGCGCGCTGCGGGTGGAGCGCACGGACACGCCCTACACCGCGCATTTCCAGCAGGGCGCCACCTTCCGCGCCACCATGGCGCATGGCGACGGCAACTATTTCTGCGACCCCGCGACGCTGGCCGAGCTGGAGGGCGAGGGGCGCGTCGTGTTCCGCTACGCCGACGAGAACCGCAACGGCAGCCTGAACGCGATCGCGGGCATCTGCTCGCCCAATGCGCGTGTGCTGGGGCTGATGCCGCACCCCGAAAACTGCGTGGACCCGCTGGTGGGCGGCGCCCAGGGGCTGCCGGTCTTCACCTCGATCGTGGAGAGCCTCGCGGCCTGAGCGCGGCCCGCACCCCGCCCTATCGTCCTGCCCCTGCGCCGGGCGGCATGGGCGGCGGCTCGCGCAGCGCGAAGCCGGGCGGGGGGCGGAACAGCGCGGGGTCCTGCGGGCCGAGGCGGATGTCCTCCTGGCGGAACTCCGTCGCCACGAGCTGCCCGCCCTGCGGCGCCATCTGCCGCGCCCGCAGCAGCACGCCGTCCGGCCGGCAGAGCACCCGCTCCGTCTCGCGCCAGCGCCCGCCCTCCTCCTGCAGTTCGGTGATCAGCGTCACGCCCTCGCGCCCGCGCTCCTCGCGCTGGCGCAGCGCCTCGGGCGGGATGGGCGGGCGCGGCGGGGCGGGCAGGCGCAGCGCCACCGGTGGGTTGGCCGCGGTGTCGAAGACGATCCGCCCCTCGGGGCCCAGAAGCGTGACGAGCCGCCCCGGCCCGCCATGGGGGGAGGGGGCCTCGATGCGCATGCGCCCCTCGGCGAAGAACACCTGAACGGGCGGCGGCGCGCCGGGGCCGAGGGTGATGCGCGTGGCGCTGTAGGAGGGCTGGCCGAGCCGGGCGCAGCGCGGATCGGCCTTCGCCGGGGCGGCGAGGACGAGCAGCGCGGCGAGGCAGGCGGCGGCGCGCATCGTCAGAAGGGCAGGGCGAAGTCGCCGCGTGGCATCAGGCCCACGGCCCGCACCGCGTCAGCCAGCGTGCGCTCCACCGAGATCCCGTCGCGGATCACCTGCAGGGGCGAGCGCGTGGGCAGCGCCTCGCCGCGCCGCCAGACGGCCAGCGCCGCGCCGGTGTATTCGCGGCGGAAGCCGCCTTCGAGCATGCTGGTCTGCCCAACCATCGGGTCGGCCAGGTAGAACACCCCTTCATGGCTCGCGCGCAGCACCGAGAAGTGTTGCCAGCGGCCCTTGTCGAGATGCACCACCAGCGGCCCGGCCACGCGGCCGAGCTGCTCCAGGGGCACGCGCGCGGCCTGGGCGGCGAAGCCCAGCCGCTCGGCGGCGAAGATGAGGTCGCCCAGGGAGAAGCCCGTCTCCGCGCGCTCGCGCCAGGCCTCGCGCGTGGGGTAGCGTTCGCGCAGCACCGCGATGACATCCGCCTCGCCCGTGGGCCGGCCGAGGAAATAGGTGAGGATGGTGGCGAGCGAGGCGCTGCCGCAGGAGAACTCCAGCACCTGGCGCACCACATGGCGGAAGCGGCGCTGCTGCCAGGAGAGGGGGCGGCGCATCTCCTCCGCCGCGGCGGGGCCGTCGGGGAGGGCCAGCAGGGCGGACAGGGCCAGCAGGGCGCGGCGTGCGGGCATCAGAAGCGGTAGCGGAGCCCGAGGCCGAGCTGGAAGGAGGGGCTCTCCTGCACCAGGCCGAGCACCAGGGAGGGCTCCACCCAGAGGCTCTCGGCCATCTTCTGCACCAGGGCGAAGCGGAGCGCGCCCGTCTCCATGGCGGTGGGCCGGTAGGAGATCCCGCCCGCCCGCAGCCGCGTGGTGTAGGAGCCGAGGAAGCTGAGCCCGAGCGTGGAGCGCTCGCTCATCGCGAAGCTCATTCCCGCATTGTAGTTGATGCGCCGGCCCGGCTGGAAGGCGACGCCCTGGCGCTCGGCCTCGAAGGCGTGCTCGTAGGAGGCGCCGGCGAAGACCATGATCGGGTCGAAGGTCTTGAAGAACTGCGCGCCCAGCCGCACCGCCCAGGCGCCGCGCGCGTTGTAGAGGCGCAGCGGGTCCACCGGGATCACCTGCTCGCTCAGCCCCTGGGGCGGGCGCAGGAAGGGCGAGGGGCCGGTGGGCGCCACGACGCCCAGGCTGAACACCGCGCCCGGGCGCAGCTCCCGCTCGCCCCAGCCGCGCATGTTCACCTGCAGCGCGATGTCGCCGAGGCGCGTCAACTCGCGGTCGCTCACCAGGCCGGGGCCCGTCTCGATGGCGCGGGTGGAATGGAAGAAGGGCAGGCTGAGCGAGGCCTCCACCCCCTCCATCACGCCCGCGCGCAGCGTGGCGGCGCCGGTGAGCAGGCGATCGGCCGAGAGGGTGCGGCGGTGGCGGGCGTAGCCGAGGTCGAAGGAGGCCTCGAAGCGGCCGGGACGCAGGGTCACGGCCTGGTCGCGGAAGATGAAGGCCTCCTGCGGCGCCTCCTCCGCCTCGGCGCCCTGGCGGCCGATGGCGCTGGCCTGGACGGCGGGGAGG
>JBKBSR010000085.1:0-10535 GCA_046291055.1 Roseococcus sp. | reverse complement strand
TTCCCCCCTTATTCTCCTGCGCCCCCCCCCTCGCTGCAGGCGGGCCAGGCGGACATCACGCAGTACATCCCCGAGGCCTTCTGGGACACGCTCCGCCGCGTGCCCACCATCCAGGTCTCCGACCAGCCGAATTATTTCTGGGACCACTATCTGGGCTTCAAGGTCACGCGCCCCGTGGCGAACGACGTGGCGATCCGCCGCGCCTTCCACATGGCGGTGGACCGGCCCGCGCTGGTGCGCGCCGTCTGGTCCGGCCACGCCACGCCCGCGCGGGGCATCATCAACCCGCGCGCGCTGGACTACGACCCGGAGAGCGACCGGCTGGTGCCGGACTACAACCCCGACGCGGCGCGGCGCATGCTGGACGAGGCCGGCTGGCGAGTCGGGCCCGACGGGATCCGCGTGAAGGACGGGCAGCGCGCCACGCTGACGCTCTTCGCCATCAACACCCTCTCGAACCAGCGCATGGGCGAGATCATCCAGCAGGCGGTGCGCCAGGTGGGCATCGAGCTGCGCGTGCAGCTCTTCGACGCCACCGTGGCCTGGGGGCGGCTCGCCACCCAGGACTATGACGTGCTGTTCCTGAGCTATCCCTACATCTCGGCCAATGACGCGCTGAACCTCTACTGGCACAGCCGCAACCGCCCCACGCCCAACCGCATGAACTGGGCCGACCCGCAGACCGACGCCTGGCTGGAGGAGGGGCGCAGCGCCATCGACCCCGCGGTGCGGGCGCGGGCCATGGCGAACATCCAGCGCCAGCTCAACGAGGCCGCGCCCTGGCTGAACGTGGCGCACACCCAGCTCAACGTGTTCTCCACGCGCCGCGTGGAAGGGGCGCGCGCGCACGGCATCTACGGCATCGGGATCTTCAAGGGTCTCGACCTGCGGGTGCGCTGAGGGAGGATCGCCGCCATGTCCGTCACGCTGATCAAGGGCGCGGAGCTGATCGTCGCCTGGGACGCCTCCGAGAAGCGCCACGCCTACATGCCCGATGCGGACCTCGCCTTCGAGGAGGGCGTGATCCGCTTCGTCGGCCGCGGCTATGACGGCGTGGCGGATGTGGTGGTGGACGGGCGCGGGTTGATGGTGATGCCCGGGCTCGTCAACATCCACTCTCACCCGACGAGCGAGCCGATGAACAAGGGGCTGCTGGACGAGATCGGCAGCCCCGGTCTCTACAACTCCTCGCTCTACGAGTTCATGCCCATCTTCCGCAGCGACGCGGAGGCCATCCCGGACTGCGTGCGCGTTGCGCTATCGGAACTGCTGCTCTCCGGCGTCACCACGCTGTGCGACCTCTCGATGGCCCATCCCGGCTGGCTCGACCTGCTGGCCGAGGCGGGCATGCGCGTGTGCATCGCGCCGATGTTCAAGTCGGCGCGCTGGTTCACGAAGAACGGCCACGTCGTCGAATACGAGTGGGACGCGAAGGCGGGCGAGAAGGCGATGGCCGAGGCCTTCTCGCTGATCGAACGCGCCGAGCAGCACCCGTCGGGGCGCCTGTTCGGCATGGCCTGCCCCGCCCAGATCGACACCTGCACGCCCGAGCTGCTGCGCGATTCCCGCGCCGAGGCGAGGGCGCGCGGCATCTCCTGGCAGATCCACGCCGCGCAGTCGGTGGTGGAGTTCCACGAGATCACCCGCCGCCACGGGCTCACGCCCATCCAGTGGCTGCACGAGATGGGGCTGCTCGACGCGCAGAGCATCATCGGCCACGGCATCTTCCTCGACGACCACCCGAGCACCCGCTGGCACACCGAGCGCGACCTCGACATCCTGGCCGAGACGGGAACCACGGTCGCCCATTGCCCCACCGTCTTCGCCCGGCGGGGCATCACGCTGAAGGATTTCGGGCGCTACCGCCGGCGCGGCGTGAACCTCGGCATCGGCACCGACACCTACCCGCACAACATGCTGGACGAGCTGCGCCTCGTCGCCTACCTCGCGCGCACCCAGGCGGGCAATCCGCGCGCCATGAGCACCACCGACCTCTTCGACGCCGCCACCATCGGCGGGGCCAAGGCGCTGGGGCGCGAGGACATCGGCCGCCTCGCCCCCGGCGCGCGCGCCGACATCGTGCTGGTGGACGCGACGCACCCGCGCATGCAGCCGCGCCACGATCCCGTGCGCTCGCTCATCTACGCCGCCGGCGACCGCGCGGTGAAGGACGTGTACGTGGACGGGCAGAAGGTGGTGGGCGACGGCGAGGTGCTCACCATGGACTTCCGCCAGGCCGCGGCGCATCTCGCCGAGGCGCAGAAGCGCATCGTGGCGCGCGCGCCGGAGCTCGACTGGGCGCACCGGCCGGTGGACAAGATCGCGCCGCCGACCTTCAAGTGGCTGTGAGCGCCGAGCCCCTGCTGCGGGTGGAGAATCTCCGCACCGTCTTCCGCACCTCCGGGGGCGAGGTGGCGGCGGTGGACGGCGTCTCCCTCGAGGTGCCGCGCGGCCGCACCCTCGGCATCGTGGGCGAGAGCGGCTGCGGCAAGTCCGTTCTCTCGCTCTCCATCATGCGGCTGCTCTCGCATCCCGGGCGCATCGCCGGCGGGCGCGTGCTGCTGGAGGGCAGGGATCTCGCGGCGCTCTCGGCCGCCGAGATGCGCGCGGTGCGCGGGCGCGACATCGCGATGATCTTCCAGGAGCCGATGACCTCGCTCAACCCCGTCCATCGCGTCGGTTTCCAGATCGCCGAGGCGATCCGCGCGCACGAACCCCGCGCCAGCGCGGCCGAGCTGCGCGAGCGCGGGATCGAGGCCCTGAAGCGCGTGCGCATCCCCTCGCCCGAGCGGCGCTTCGACGAGTATCCGCACCAGCTCTCGGGCGGCATGCGCCAGCGGGTGATGATCGCCATGGCGCTGGCCTGCTCGCCCCGGCTGCTGATCGCCGACGAGCCCACCACGGCGCTGGACGTGACGGTGCAGGCGCAGATCCTCGACCTGCTGCGCGATCTGCAGGCCGAGACGGGCATGGCCATCATCCTGATCACCCACGACCTCGGCGTGGTGGCCGAGATGGCGGACGAGGTGGCGGTGATGTATGCCGGCCGCGTGGTGGAGCGCGCGCCCGCCCCCGCCCTGTTCGAGGACCCGCAGCACCCCTACACGCTCGGGCTTCTCGGCTCCATCCCGCGCCTCGACGAGGAGCGCGAGCGGCTGCTCGCCATCGCGGGCGCCGTGCCGCCCCCCTTCGCCCTGCCGAAGGGCTGCCGCTTCCACCCGCGCTGTCCCTTCGCCGAGGCCGCCTGTCGGACCGAGGCGCCCGCGCTGCGCGAGGTGGTGCCCGGCCATGCCGTGGCCTGCCGGCGCGCACCGGTGGAGGAGAGCCTCGCCGCATGAGCGCGCCGCTGCTCGAGGTCACCGACCTCGCCAAGCACTATCCCGTCCGGCGCGGGCTGATCCTCGCGCGGCAGATCGGGACGGTGCGGGCGGTGGATGGCGTCTCCTTCAGCCTGAACCGGGGCGAGACGCTCGCCCTGGTGGGCGAGAGCGGCTGCGGGAAATCCACCACCGCGCGGCTCGTGCTGCGCCTGATCGAGCCGAGCGCGGGAGAGGTGCGCTTCGCCGGGCGCGACATCACCGGGCTTGCGGGCGCGGATCTCAAGGCCTTCCGCCGCCGCGCGCAGATCGTCTTCCAGGACCCCTACGCCTCGCTCAACCCGCGCTACACGGTGGGGCGGACCATCGCCGAGCCCATGGAGGTGCACGGCATCGGCGACGCCGCGAGCCGCCGCGCGCGGGTGGAGGAGCTGCTCGGCCTCGTCGGCCTCGCGCCCTATCACGCGCAGCGCTTCCCGCACGAGTTTTCGGGCGGGCAGCGCCAGCGCATCGGCATCGCCCGCGCGCTGGCCGTCGAGCCCGATCTCGTGGTGTGCGACGAGCCGGTCTCCGCCCTCGACGTCTCCATCCAGGCGCAGGTGGTGAACCTGCTGGCCGACCTGCAGAAGCGCCTCGGCCTCGCCTACCTGTTCATCGCGCACGACCTTGCGGTGGTGAAGCACGTCGCCGACCGGATCGCGGTGATGTATCTCGGCAAGATCGTGGAGATCGCCCCGAAGCGCGCGCTCTTCGCCAACCCGCGCCACCCGTATACGCGCGCGCTGCTGGCCGCCATCCCGCACCCCGACCCGCGCCGGCGCGGGCAGGTGACGCCGCTGGGCGGCGATGTGCCCTCGCCGCTCAACCCGCCGCCCGGCTGCCGCTTCCACACCCGCTGCCCCTTCGCCCGCGACATCTGCCGGGAGAAGGAGCCCGCGCTCAAGGACGGCGTGGCCTGCCACCTGGCGGAGGGGCTGCCGCCCGCGGGGCTCGACTTCTCGGGCGGGCTGGCGCCCAATGCGGCGAAGCGCCTCGCCCTCTACGCGAAGGCCGCGGAGAACGCCTGAGGTCAGCCATGGTCCAGCCCATCCTCGCCCCCCGCCAGATGCTGGTCGGCGGCGGCAGCCTCGCGCGCCTGGGCGCGCTGTTGCGCCAGTTCGGCCTGTCGCGCCCGCTCGTGGTCACCGATCCGTGGATGGTCTCCTCCGGCATGCTCGAGCGCTGCCTCGCGCCGCTGCGCGCCGAGGGGATGACGCCCGGCGTCTTCTCCGACACCGTGCCCGACCCGACGGACAGGGTGGTGGAGGCGGGCGTGCGTGCGCTGCGGGCGGGGGATTACGACGTGCTGCTGGGCTTCGGCGGCGGCTCGCCCATGGACACGGCGAAGGCGATGGCCATCCTCGCCGCCGCGCCCGAGGGGACGAAGATGCGCGCCTTCAAGGCGCCGGTGGCGGCGGACCATGCCGCGCTGCCCGTGATCTGCGTGTCCACCACCGCGGGCACGGGCAGCGAGGCGACGCGCTTCACCGTCATCACCGATGTCGAGCACGACGAGAAGATGCTCATCGCCGGACTGGGCGCGCTGCCGCTCGCGGCGGTGGTGGATCACGAGCTCACCTTCAGCCTGCCGCCGCGCATCACGGCGGATACGGGGATAGACAGCCTGACGCATGCGCTGGAGGCCTTCGTCAGCCGCCGCGCCAACCCCGTCTCGGACATGTATGCGCGCGAGGCGATGCGCCTGATCGGCCCCATGCTGCGCCCCGCCTATGCCGATGGCGGGGATGCGCGGGCGAGGGAGGCGATGATGCTGGGCGCGACGCTCGCGGGCCTGGCCTTCTCCAACGCCTCGGTGGCGCTGGTGCACGGCATGTCGCGGCCCATCGGCGCGCATTTCCACGTGCCGCACGGGCTGTCCAACGCCATGCTGCTGCCCGCCGTCACCGCCTACAGCCTGCCCGCCGCCCTGCCGCGCTACGCCGAGGCGGCCCGGCTCATCGGCTGCGCGAGCGAGGCGGACGCCGACCAGCTCGCCGGGGCGAAGCTGCTCGAGGAGTTGCGCGCCCTGAACCGCGACCTCGCGGTGCCGAGCCCCGCCGCCTACGGCATTCCCGAGGAGCGATGGAACGCCCTGCTGCCGGTGATGGCCGAGCAGGCCCTCGCCTCCGGCAGCCCGGCGAACAATCCGCGCGTGCCGGAAGCGGCGGAGATCGTGGCGCTCTACCGCCAGGCCTATCGCGGCTGACGCGCCCTCCAGCGCGCCGCCCAGGCGGGCAGCGCGGCGAGCGGCAGGGGCCGCGCCATCCAGAAACCCTGGCCGCGATGCGCCCCCAGCCCCCGCAGCAGCCCCCAGAGCGGGCGCGAGGAGATGCCCTCGGCCGTCACGGTCATGCCCATCCGGACGATGCGGCGCACCTGCTGGCGCGCGCGGGCAGAGCGGCCGGCGGCCTGCACCAGGCTCTTGTCGAGCTTCACCCCCGTGAAGGGCAGGCGCAGCAGGCGGCGGCGGCGGTCGTCCAGGGCGAAATCGTCGATCAGCACCTCGTGGCCGGCCGCGCGCAGCCGGCGCAGCGCGCGATGCATCCGCGCGAAATCCCGCACGGGGGAGGTCTCGGTCAATTCGATGGCCAGCCGCGCCCGCGGAAGGCGCGAGCGGCGGAGCTGCGCGGCGAGCCAGGCCGTGAGGTCGGGCTTCAGCACCTCCTCCACCGGCAGGTTCACCGAGACGCGCAGGGCGCCCAGGCAGGGCAGGCGCATCAGGTCGCGCGCGGCGATGCGGATCACGGCGCCGGCCAGCAGCCGCGCGAGCCCCGCGCGCTCCATGTGCGGCACGAAGCTGCCCGCGCCCAGCGCCACCGGCTCGCTGCGCCAGCGCGCGAGCGCCTCGACCATGACGAGCTTGCGGTCCTGCAGCCGCAGGATGGGCTGGTAGCGCAGCAGCAGCCCGCCATCGGCCAGGCGCCCGGCCATGCTGCCCATGCCCGGCACGGGCGCGGGCGGGATGAGGCGGCCCTCCAGCGCCTCGACCACCCGCGCCTCGAAGCCGCCGGCGCCGGGGCTGCGCGGCAGCAGGGCGATGGCGGCGCCGGGCGAGGCCTCGGCCAGCGCGTCCACCAGGGTGGGCTCGTAGTCGCGCGCGGCCTCGTGCAGCAGCAGATGAGCGAAGCCGCCCAGCCCGTCGAGCACGGCGGCGAGAAGCGCCCGGTTGGAGGTCAGCACGAGCGGGCGTGGCCCGCCCCGCTCCGCATTGATCCGCGCTACCGCCGCGATGAGCGCCTCCTCGCGCGCCAGCAGCAGGATGCGGCCGGGCGCCTGGGGATCGGCGGCGGGGCGTTTCTCAATAATGGGCCGAATCTTCCGATCTGATCATTGAGGAGCCTACACGGGGCCGCCATCGCCCTCAACACGCATCGCTCCCTGACTTCAGCGCAGCGCCGTCTGCCCCGGTGCGCGCGCCGCCTCCGTCTCGCCCCGGCGCAGCCGCGTCCTGCCGGTGTAGAGCACGATGGGGGCGGCAATGAACACCGAGGAGGAGGTGGAGACGATGATGCCGAACACCATCACCCAGGCGAAGCCCGCGAGCGTGTCGCCGCCGAACAGCGCGAGCGGCAGGGCGGAGAGCAGCAGCGTCATCGAGGTGCCCAGGCTGCGGTTCAGCGTCTCGTCGATGGAGAGATCCACCAGCTGGTTCAGCGGCATGGTCTTGAACTTGCGCAGGTTCTCGCGCATCCGGTCGAACACCACGACCTTGTCGTTCACCGAGAAGCCCACGATGGTGAGGATGGCGGCGATGGTGGTCAGGTTGAACTCGATCTGGAACAGCACCATGAACCCGATGGCCTTGGTGGTGTCGAGGATCAGGGTGATGACGCCCGCGATGCCGAACTGCCATTCGAAGCGCACCCAGATGTAGATCAGCATCGCGATCAGCGAGAGGCCGAGCGCGATCAGCCCGCCGCGGAACAGCTCGTCGGAGATGCGGTTGCCCACCGCCTCCACCCGCAGCACGCGCAGCCCGGGCTGGGCCTGTTCGAGGACCGCGCGCACGCGGGCCACCACCACCTGCACCTGCGCCTCCTGTTCCGGCGCGGGCAGGCGCACCAGCACTGTGTTGTCGTCGCCGAAGCGCTGCAGGCCGACATCGCCGACGTTGAGCCCGCCCACGGCGGCGCGCAGGGCGGGCAGGTTCGCCGCCTCGGGCGCGCGCACCTCCATCACGATGCCGCCCTTGAAGTCGATGCCCTTCTCCAGCCCGGGATAGAAGGCGCCGATGAGCGAGGCGGTGGAGAGCACGGCCGAGACCATCAGCCCCGCCCGCGCGCCGCGCATGAAGGCGATGTTGGTCTTGTCGGGCACGATGCGGAAGAGCGGCCGCGCCAGGCGCTGCAGCAGCGTCAGGCCCGGGCGCGTCACCACCGGCAGCTCCTTCGGTTTCCTCGCGCGATACCACCACACGACCATGAGGCGCGTCAGCACGGTGGCCGTCCACATCTGCACCACGGTGCCGATGGCCACCGTCACCGCGAATCCCTTCACCGGCCCCGAGCCGAAGCCGTAGAGGAAGGCCATGGCGATGAGGTTCGTCAGGTTCGCGTCCAGGATGGTGCCGCTCGCGCGCGTGTAGCCGGCCTCCAGCGCGTTGATCGGGCTGCGGCCGTTCTTCACCTCCTCGCGGATGCGCTCGTTGATCAGGATGTTGGCGTCCAGGGCCGTGCCCAGCGTCAGCACGATGCCCGCGATGCCGGGCAGCGTCAGCGTCGCCTCCAGCAGCGACATGCAGGCGATCAGCAGCACGATGTTGATCACGAGCGCGATGTTCGCGAACCAGCCGAACAGCCCGTAGGCCAGCCCCATGTAGAGGAAGACGAAGGCGGTTCCGACCGCGAGGCTGATCATGCCCGCGCGGATGGCGTCCTCGCCGAGCTCGGGGCCCACGGTGCGTTCCTCGATCACGGTCAGCGGCGCGGGCAGGGCGCCGGCGCGCAGCAGCACCGCGAGGTCGTTCGCCGTGCGCACGGTGAAGTTGCCGCTGATCTGCCCGCGCCCGCCGGTGATCGGCTCGCGGATCACGGGGGCGGTGATCACCTTCTCGTCCAGCACGATGGCGAAGGGCCGGCCGACATTGGCGCGCGTCACCTCGGCGAAGCGGCGCGTGCCCACGGAATCGAAGCTGAAGTTCACCACCCATTCGCCCGTGCGCGTGTCCTGCGCGGCGCGGGCGTCGGAGAGGTTCGCGCCATCCACCTCCACGCGCCGGCGCACGGCGTAGCGCTCGCCCTCGCGCTCGCCGGGCAGGAACATCACCCCGGGCGGCGCGACGGGCGAGGCGAGGTTGGCCGTCTCGTCCAGCAGGTGGAAGGTCATGCGCGCGGTGCGGCCGAGCAGATCCTTTATGCGCTGGGGATCCTGCACGCCGGGAAGCTGCACGAGGATGCGGTTCTGGCCCTGGCGGGCGATCAGCGCCTCCACCACCCCCGTCTCGTCGATGCGCCGGCGCACGATCTCGATGGACTGCTCCACCGCGTTGGTGGCCTTGGCGCGCAGCCCCGCCTCGGTGACGGTGGCCGTCAGCAGCCCGTCGGGGGTGATGGCCACCTCGATGTCCGGCACCTGGCCGCCGCCCGAGACCTGCACGGGGTTGGCGAGCTCGCGCAGGATGCGCAGCGCCGCCTCGCGCTGGGCGGGGTCGGTGATGCGCAGCTGGATGCGCCGCTGCTCGGGCTGGGCGGTCAGGCCCGTGTAGGCGATGCGCGGGCTGGCCTGCGTCATGCCGCGGCGGGCGCCCTCGACCAGGTTCTCCAGCCGCTCGCGCAGCAGCACGGAGGTGTCCACCTCCAGCAGCAGGTAGGAGCCGCCGCGCAGGTCGAGCCCGAGCGCGATCTGCCGCAGCGGGAACCACTCGGGGAAGGCGGCGCGCGGGAAGAGGTTGGGCAGGCTCACCAGGAAGCCGGCGAGGCAGACCAGCAGGATGGCCCAGGTCTTCCATCGCGCGAAGTACATCATCTCGAATACGGTCCCGATCAGGCTGGGCGGAACATGACGAGGGGGAGGGGGGGATGCAAGCCTCGCGCGGACGGGCTACCCCCGCGCCCCATGAGCCTCAGAATCGGCGTTCTCGGCGCGGGGCATTTCGGCCGCTTCCACGCGCTCAAGCTCGCGGCCTGCCCGCGCGCCACGCTGGCCGGCATCCACGACCCCGACCATGCCCGGGCCGACCGCGTGGCGGCCGAGGCCGGTTGCCCGGCGCTGGAGTTCGAGACGCTGCTCGCGGCCTCGGATGCGCTGATCATCGCCACGCCCACGCGCCACCACGCGCGGCTGGCCACCCTTGCCCTGGAGGCGGGGCGGGACGTGCTGGTGGAGAAGCCCATCACCGCCACCCTCGAGGAGGGACAGGCGCTGGTCGACCTCGCCGCCCGCCGCGGGCGTGTGCTGATGGTGGGGCAGATCGAGCGCCATTCGGCGGCCATCCGCACCCTGCGCGCGCACCTCTCCGGCCGGCGCCTGATGGCGCTGGAGGCGGTGCGGGTCGCGCCCTTCCGGCCGCGCAGCCTCGATGTCTCGGTCGTGCTCGACCTGATGATCCACGACCTCGACCTGCTGCTCTCCCTCGTTCCCGCCCCGCTGGTGGAGGTGCGCGCGGTGGGCGGGCGCGTGGCCAGCCCCCACACGGACTGGGCGGTGGCGCAGCTCCGCTTCGCCGATGGCGCCCAGGCCCAGGTGAGCGCGAGCCGCGTCGCCGTGGGGCTGGAGCGGCGGCTGCGCGCGCTGGGCCCGGAGGGCGAGCTGCGCGTGGATTTCCTCGCCCGCAGCCTGGAGTTCCTCGAGCGCGGCGGCGAGACCCCCGCCGAGCACATGCCCGGATGGGGCGTCACCCGCCGTTCCTGGACCGAGCATGACAGCCTGGAGGCCGAGCAGGCCGCCTTCATCGCCGCCATCCTGGACGGCGCGCCCCATGAGGCGACCGGGGCGCAGGGCCTGGCGGCGCTGGACGCGGCGCTGCGGGTGGAGGCGGCGCTGGGCTGAGGCGGGCGGCATCACATGCCGGCCGTATCCCGCCCGCCGGCGGCCGCGCCGCCTTCGCACGAACCACGGCCAGCGACCGCTGGGACGAGGAGCGCTGCTCCGTCGCAGGCTTCGTGGCATCCCCCAGCCCGCCGGGCGGGAGGCCGCGCCGCGGGACCACCGCCGGGGCGCCAACCGCCCCCGGCTTCACCA
>JBKBSR010000446.1:0-2051 GCA_046291055.1 Roseococcus sp. | reverse complement strand
CGACGTGCTGGTGGAGGCCCGCTGAGATGGGTGCCGTGATCCTGATGCCCGCCCTCTCGCCGACCATGACCGAGGGCAAGCTCGCGCGCTGGCTGAAGAAGGAAGGCGACGCGGTGAAGTCGGGCGACGTGATCGCCGAGATCGAGACCGACAAGGCCACGATGGAGGTCGAGGCGGTGGACGAGGGCACCATCACCGCCATTCTGGTGCCCGAGGGCACCGAGGGCGTGCAGGTCAACAGCCCGATCGCCGAGCTCGACGGCGGCGCCAATGGCGGGGCGGCGCAGACCATGCACGGCATCACGCAGAAGAACCCCCGCGAGAACGAGAAGATGATCGCCGAGGCCGGCGCGGCGCAGCGCCTGGATGCGACCGTTCCCGCCGCGCCGCGCGCGCCCGAGGTGCAGCCCGAGCGCGACTGGGGCCCGACGAAGCCCATCACGGTGCGCGAGGCGCTGCGGGATGCCATGGCCGCCGAGATGCGCCGCGACAAGGACGTGTTCCTGATCGGCGAGGAGGTGGCGCAGTACCAGGGCGCCTACAAGGTCAGCCAGGGGCTGCTCGACGAGTTCGGGCCGAAGCGCGTGATGGACATGCCCATCACCGAGCACGGCTTCACCGGCATGGCGGTCGGCGCGGCCTTCACCGGGCTCAAGCCCATCGTGGAGTTCATGACCTTCAACTTCTCGATGCAGGCGATCGACCAGATCATCAACTCGGCGGCCAAGACGCTCTACATGTCGGGCGGGCAGCTCGGCTGCCAGATCGTCTTCCGCGGGCCTAACGGCGCGGCCTCCCGCGTCGCGGCGCAGCACTCGCAGTGCTACGCCTCCTGGTATGCGCATTGCCCGGGGCTGAAGGTGGTCGCGCCCTGGTCCTCGGCGGATGCCAAGGGCCTGCTGCGCGCGGCGATCCGCGACCCCAACCCGGTCATCGTGCTCGAGAACGAGATCATGTACGGGCAGACCTTCGACTGCCCGACGGATGAGGAATTCATCCTCGACATCGGCCGCGCGAAGGTGGAACGCCCGGGGACGGACGTGACCATCGTCGCCTTCTCGATCATGGTGGGGATGGCCATGCAGGCGGCCGAGAAGCTCGCCGAGCAGGGCATCAGCGCGGAGGTGATCAACCTGCGCTCGCTCCGGCCGCTGGACACGGAGACGATCGCCGCATCGGTGCGCAAGACCAACCGCGTGGTCACGCTGGAGGAAGGCTGGCCCTATGCCGGCATCGGCGCCGAGGTCGCGATGCAGATCATGGAGACCTGCTTCGACCACCTCGATGCCCCACCGGTGCGGGTGACGGGCGCGGACGTGCCCATGCCCTATGCGGCGAACCTCGAGAAGCTCGCGCTGCCCCGCCTCGAGCAGGTGGTCGAGGCCGTGCGGCGCGTGACCTACAAGTGAGGGGCTGAGACGATGGCGACCAACATCCTGATGCCCGCGCTCTCCCCCACCATGACGGAGGGCAACCTCGCGCGCTGGCTGAAGAAGGAAGGCGAGCGCATCAAGGCCGGCGACGTCATCGCCGAGATCGAGACCGACAAGGCCACGATGGAAGTCGAGGCCGTGGACGAGGGCATCCTCGGCAGGATCCTGGTGCCCGGCGGCACCCAGGGCGTGAAGGTGAACGAGGTGATCGCGGTTCTGGTGGAGGAAGGGGAGGCGGTGCCCGCTGCCGCCGCACCGGCCGCTGCGCCCGCGCCTGCGGCCGCGCCGGCACCTGCCGCTGTTGCGCCCGCGCCTGTCGCGCCGCCGGCCGCGCAGCCTGCCGCCGCACCGGCCGGCGAGCGGATCTTCGTCTCCCCGCTCGCGCGGCGGATGGCGCAGCAGGCGGGGCTGGACCTCGCGACGATCAAGGGCTCCGGCCCGAACGGGCGGATCGTGAAGGCGGATGTGGAAGCCGCGCTGGCGCGTGGCCCCGCCGCCGCGCCGGCGCCTGCCGCGGCCCCGGTGGCCGCGCCCGCGCCGAAGCCCGCCCCGGCTCCGGTCGCCATCACCGCGCCGCACACCGCGGTGCCGAACAGCACGATGCGCAAGGTGATCGCC
>JBKBSR010000445.1:0-2055 GCA_046291055.1 Roseococcus sp. | reverse complement strand
TTCGACTTCGACAGCCCGGCCGACATGCAGGCCTGCTTCGATCTCGCCACCTCGCGCTACGCCGCCACCGAGGAGATGCACGACCCCGCCGCCTGGGCCGAGGTGCCCGAGGCGCGCCGGCGGCAGGGAAGGGGCATCGAGGTCGGGCACATCTTCTATTTCGGCACCAAGTATTCGCAGCCCATGGGCCTCGCCGTCGCCGGGCCGGACGGGCAGATGATCGTGCCCGAGATGGGCAGCTACGGCATCGGCGTCTCGCGCCTCGTCGCCGCCATCATCGAGGCCCATCACGACGAGGCCGGCATCAAGTGGCCGGATTCGGTGGCGCCCTGGAAGCTCGCCGTGCTCAACCTCAAGCCGGGCGACGCCGCCTGCGACGCGCTGGCCGAGCGCCTGCACGCCGCCTTCCCCGACCAGGCCGTGCTCGACGACCGCCCCGAGCGCGCCGGGGTGAAGTTCGCCGACGCCGACCTGATGGGCTTCCCCTGGCAGGCCATCATCGGCCCGCGCGGCGCCGCCCAGGGCCGCGTGGAGCTCAAGCGCCGCATGAGCGGCGAGCGGATGGAGCTCTCGCTGGAGGACGCGCTCGCCCGGCTCGCCGCCTGATGTTCGACGCCTTCGAGCGGACGGTGGCCGCGCGCTACCTGCTCTCGCGCAAGAGCGACCGCTTCACCTCCGTCATCGCCACCTTCTCCTTCCTCGGCATCATGCTGGGGGTGGCGACGCTCATCATCGTGATGAGCGTGATGGGCGGCTTCCGGCAGGAGCTGCTTGGGCGCATCCTCGGCCTCAACGGGCACATGGGCGTCTATGCGGCCGAGCGCGGCGGCCTGCCCGACTATGCGCGCATGGCCGAGACCATCCGCCGCCTGCCCGGCGTTCTCTCCGCCACCCCCATCGTGGAGGGCCAGGTGCTGCTCACCGCCGAGGGCGGCGGGGCCACGGGCGGGCTCGCCCGCGGCATCCGCCCCGAGGATCTGCGCGCGCGGCGCATCATCGCCGAGAACATCCGCGCGGGCTCGCTCGAGCGCTTCGACGGCGAGGACGCGATCGTGATCGGCACGCGGCTGGCGGCGCGCCTCGGCGTCTCGGTGGGGGACCGCATCACGCTGGTCAGCCCGCAGGGACGGGCCACCGTGCTCGGCACCGTGCCGCGGCTGCGCGCCTACAGCATCGTCGCGCTCTTCGAGGTGGGGATGAACGAGTACGACAGCGGCTTCGTCTTCCTGCCGCTCCCCGCCGCGCAGCTCTATTTCCAGACCGGCGACGCGGCGACGCAGATCGAGGTCTTCGTCCAGGATCCGACGCGGGTGCGCGCGGCGAACCGCGAGATCCGCGCCGCCCTCGGCCAGCCCGTGCGCATCCTCGACTGGCAGGACGCGAACTCCAGCTTCTTCGCCGCCGTGCAGGTGGAGCGGAACGTGATGTTCCTGATCCTCACGCTGATCATCATCGTCGCCGCCTTCAACATCGTCTCCTCGCTGATCATGCTGGTGAAGGACAAGGGGCGCGACATCGCGGTGCTGCGCACCATCGGCGCGACGCAGGGCGCGGTGATGCGCATCTTCCTGATGTGCGGGGCGCTGATCGGCGTGGTGGGCACCGCGCTGGGCTGCGTGGCGGGGGTGCTGTTCTGCCTGAACATCGAGAGCATCCGCCAGCTCGTGCAGCGCCTCTCGGGCACCGAACTGTTCAGCCCGGAGGTGTATTTCCTGACCCAGCTTCCCGCCGTGCTGGACTGGGGCGAGGTGGCGCAGGTGGTGGCGCTGGCGCTCGGCCTCTCGCTGCTCGCCACCCTCTATCCCTCCTGGCGCGCTGCGCGGACCGATCCGGTGGAGATGCTGCGCCATGAGTGAGCCGGTGCTGGAGCTGCGCGGCGTGCAGCGCCGCTACCGCAGCGGGGCGGGCGCGATCGAGGTGCTGCGCGGCGCCGATCTCGCCCTCGCGCGGGGCGAGCTGGTGGCGCTGGTCGCGCCCTCGGGCACGGGCAAGTCCACGCTGCTGCACCTCGCGGGCCTTCTCGAGCGGCCCGATGGCGGCGAGGTGCATGTGCAG
>JBKBSR010000444.1:0-2057 GCA_046291055.1 Roseococcus sp. | reverse complement strand
GCCGGTCACCACCACGCGCTTGCCGGCCAGTTGCAGGTCCATCCCTCATTCCCCCCCTTGGACGGCCCGCATGGCGGCCGCCAGTTCCGCCGCCTCGGGCCCGAGCCCGGCCAGCGCGCCCGCCTGATCCGCCGCGCTGCGGTTCTGCGAGAGCTTCCGCTTGCCCGTCAGCCGCTCGATGGTGAGCACCACGCCGAGGATGCCCTTGAGCTGCCCGGCGATGAAGGGCTCCGGCGCATCCGCGACGCGCCAGGGGGCGGGGCGGGCGGCCTCGTGGTGGTCCGTCAGGCGGGTGACGAGGTCGCGCAGGCGGGCCGCGTCCTCCACCAGCTCGACCGGGCCCTCGGCGTGCACGGCCTCGTAGTTCCAGGTGGGCACGACGCGGTGGTGCTCGGCCTTGGAGGGGTAGCTCGAGGGCGAGATGTAGCCCTGCGCGCCCTGGAACAGCGCGATGGCGCGGCCGGCGGCGCGCAGCGCGGCGGCCTGCGGGTTGGCGCGGGCGAGATGGCCGAGGATCACCCGCCCGTCGGTCAGCAGCGGCAGCAGGGTGACGAGGGGCACGCCCTCCGGCCCATGGCAGGCCAGCAGCGCGAGGCGGGGGGCGCGCATGAGGGGCAGCAGGCGCTCCAGGCGGTCCTCGCGGAAGGCGGGCGGCGTGTACATGCCGCGCAGCCTGCCAAGCCGGAGGAGGCGGGAAAAGGGGGCGGGGGGCGCCCTCCCCGCCTCCTCCCCACCCGGCCCGGCCGCGGACGAGGCCCCGGAAGAGGGGCTGGGCCCGGGCCGCGGCAGGCAGGGCCGGGATCAGCGGCCGGCGCGCGGCGTGCCGGGGAAGGGGCGGGCGTGGCGGGCCTGCATCTGGGCGCGCAGGGCGGCCTGGCCGGCCATGGTGCGGGTGGTGGCCTCCATCCGGTTCAGATCCTGGCCCATGTTCCAGTTCTGGCCCTGCACCACCGGCGAGGGCGCCATGCTCTGCGCCTGGGCGGCGGGGGCCATCAGGGCGATGGCGGTGGCGGCGGCGATGGCGAAGCGGCGCATGGCGGTGGTCCCTCTCTCCTCGGGCCGGCGGGGGCGCCCGGCCGGTGAGGAGAGGAATATGCCCCGGCGCATCATCGGAGCGAGCTCGGGAAACCGATGATCCCGATTGGCGCGGCCTATGATGCGCCCTCGTTCGGGATGTTCAGCAGCGCCCCGCAGGCCTTGCAGTGGACCGCATCGGGCTCGTGCCGCTGCAGCCCGCAGGCCTGGCAGGGGTGCCGCACCTTCTGCGGCCGGAACAGCGCCTGGGCGAGGCGCAGGAACAGCGTCACCCCCGCCAGCATGATGAACACCGCGAGCAGCCGGCCCGTGGTGTCCGTCGGCGTGAAGTCGCCGAAGCCCGTGGTGGTCAGCGCGGTGATGGTGACGTAGAGCGCGTCGCCGTAGTTCTCGATCTCGGGCCGGAACAGGGCGCGCGCCTCATAGACCGTGCCGGTCATCACGAACATGAAGACGAGGAGCTGCGCGCCCGCCAGCATCGCCTCCTCGTTGCGGCGGAACAGCCGCCAGTCCTCGCGCAGGCTGGCCGCGAGCCGCGCCGAGTTGAACAGGCGCAGCGCCCGCAGCACGCGCAGGAAGCCCAGCACATGCTCGAGCAGCGGCGAGAGCAGCAGGGTGAGGATGGCCAGCAGGTCCGCCACCTCCAGCGGGCGGGCGGCGCTGCGCAGCGGATGGTCGCGGATCCAGTGGCGCGCGGCGAACTCCGCCAGCAGCACCGCGCCCAGCGCCACGTCCACCACCACCACGATCCCGCGCGAGGGCAGGAACGAGGCCAGAACGATCCAGACCACGCTCAGCAGATCGAGCGCGAGCAGCCCGTAGCGGAAGCGCCGGCCCGCCCCGGTGCGGCCGGTGTAGAGAAGGCGCAGCCGCGCCCGCGGCCCGTGCGAATGCTCCATGCGCCCGAGCGTGGCGCGACGGCGCGCCGGCCGCCAGGGGGTCGCGCCGGAGAGGGGCGCCGCCCCTCTCCGGACCTCACCCCGCCAGGAGGCCGTGGCCTCCTGGACCTCGTGGGCATTGTT
>JBKBSR010000443.1:0-2061 GCA_046291055.1 Roseococcus sp. | reverse complement strand
CCGTGAACAGCTGAGGAGGCGCCGCCATGGACGGGATGCTGGACCGCCGCCACCTGCTGAAGGGCGCGCTGCTCGTTCCTCTCGCCCCCCTCGCCGCCGGGGCGCAGACGCCCGCGCCGCCGCCCCTGCCCACCATCGCCGGCAGCGGCGCGAACGCGGGGCCCGGGTCGCTGGGCGCCTTCCTGCAGATCGCCCCCGACGGGACGGTGACGCTGCGCACCACCACGAGCGAACTCGGCCAGGGCACGCACACCGCGCATGCGCAGATCGTGGCCGACGAGCTCGGCTGCGCGCTGGAGGCGGTGCGCGTGGTGGTGGGCCAGCCCGAGCCCGCGCTGCGCCTCGCCCCGGTCAACGAGATGTACACCGGCGCGAGCTTCGGCGTGCGCGTGTGGGAGCCGCGGCTGCGCCGGGGGGCGGCCGCCGCGCGCAGCGTGCTGATCGCCGCCGCCGCCGAGCGGCTCGGCGCAGCCGCGGGCGAGCTGCACGCCGAGGACGGGCGCGTGCTGCACCCCGCGAGCGGCCGCGCCATCCCCTTCGGCGAGCTGGTGGAGGCCGCCGCCCGGCTGCCCCTGCCCGAGCAGCCCGCGCTGAAGCCGCGCGAGGCGCGCACCACCGGCCGCGACGCCCCGCGCGCCGACATCCCGCCCAAGACGCGCGGCGCCGCCACCTATGGCGTGGACGTGCGCCTGCCCGGCATGCTCTTCGCCGTGGCGCGGCTGCCCGAGGTGTTCGGCGCGGGCATCGAGTCCTTCGACGCGCGCCCCGCGCTCGCCGTGCCGGGCGTGACGCATGTGGTGCCCATCCCGCGCGGCTTCGCGGTGGTGGGCAACACCACCTGGGCGGCCATGCGCGGGGCCGAGGCGCTGCGCGTGACCTGGCGCGCCACGCCGCATGACGGGCTGGACAGCGCCGGCGTCTCCGCCCGGCTGCGCGAGGCGCTGGAGCGGCCCGAGGCGCAGCGCCCGCGCAACGACGGGAACTGGGAGGCGGTGAAGGCCGCCGCGGCGCGCGTCGTCAGCGCCACCTACGAGGTGCCCTACCTCGCCCACGCGCCGATGGAGACGGAGAACGCCACCGTCCGCATCACCGGCGACCGCGCCGAGATCTGGGCCCCCACCCAGCACCAGGACTGGTGCGTGCGCGAGGTGGCGCAGGCGCTGGGCATCCCGCCCGCCAACGTCACCATGCACACCACCTTCGCCGGCGGCGGCTTCGGCCGGCGGCTGCATGTGGAGATCGCGGCCCAGGCGGCGCATGTGGCGCGCGCGGTGGGCCGGCCCGTGCAGCTCCTCTGGCGGCGCGAGGACGAGTTCGCCCAGGGCTACTGGCGCCCCGCCTTCGCCGCGAAGATGGAGGCGGCGCTGGACGCCGAGGGCCGGGTGACGGGCTTCGCCATCCGCGGCGCGGGCGGCTCCATCATGTACGACTACCGGCCCTGGCTGTTCCGCAACCCGAACTTCGTGGACCCCTTCGCGCTGCAGAGCGTCACCGACACGCGCTACCGCTTCGGCCAGGCCTTCCGCGCCGAATACGCGCGCGTGGACCTGCCGCCCAAGGTGTGGCTGTGGCGCTCGGTCGGCTCCTCGCAATACGGCTTCTTCCTCGAGAGCTTCCTCGACGAGGTGGCGCACGCCGCCGGCAAGGATCCCCTCGCGCTGCGGCGGGAGCTGCTGGCGCACGACGCGCGCGCGCTGAACGTGCTGAACACCGCGGCCGAACGCGGCGGCTGGGGTGCGCCCGCCCCCGCCGGCCGGCACCGCGGCCTCGCCTACATGGAGGCCTATGGCAGCCTCTGCGCCCAGGTGGCCGAAATCTCGCTCGAGCGCGGCGAGCTCAAGGTCCACAAGGTGACGGTGGCGATCGACTGCGGCGATGTGGTGAACCCCGACACGGTGGCCGCGCAGATGCAGGGCAGCGTGGTCTGGGCGCTCTCGGCCATGAAGCACGAGAAGATGACGCTGCGCGACGGCCGGGCCGAGCAGCGCAACTTCGACAGCTACCGCATCGCGCGCATGGCCGAGGCGCCGGTGGTGGAGACGCACATCATCCGCTCCGGCC
>JBKBSR010000084.1:0-10602 GCA_046291055.1 Roseococcus sp. | reverse complement strand
GGTGCGGACGCCACTGCCGCCACGGTCACGGGCGCGGCGGCGCGCGTCGGGGCCGCCGGGCGGTTCATCGCCGCCTCGACATCGGCCTTCACGATTCGCCCCTGCGGCCCGCTGCCCGTGACCGTCGTCAAATCAAGGCCGGCCTGCTGCGCCATCCGCCGCGCGAGCGGCGAGGCGAAAACCCGGTCGGTGCTCCTGGCCGGCGTGGCCGCTGGCGCCGCCGGCGCGGACGCGGGCGCGGGCGCCAGCGCGCCGCCCGCCTGCTTCGGCGCGGCGGGGACGGGCCCGCCCGGCACGGCCTCACCCGGCTCCACCAGCACGGCGATCACCTCGTTCACCTTCACGCCTTCCGTGCCGCCGGGCACCAGGATCCGGCCCAGAACGCCCTCGTCCACGGCCTCCACCTCCATGGTGGCCTTGTCCGTCTCGATCTCGGCGATGACGTCGCCCGCCTTGATCGTCTCGCCCTCCTTCTTGAGCCAGCGCGCCAGCGTGCCCTCCGTCATGGTGGGCGAGAGGGCGGGCATCAGGATGTTCGTGGCCATCGCTCCGCGCTCCTCAGCGGTAGGTGACGGCGCGCGCCGCCTCGATCACCTGCTCGAGCCGCGGCAGGGCGAGCTTCTCGAGGTTCGCCGCATAGGGCATGGGCACATCCGCGCCCGTGACGCGCATCGGCGGGGCGTCGAGATGGTCGAAGGCGTGCTCCATCACCTGCATGGCCACCTCCGCCCCGATGCCGGCATAGGGCCAGCCCTCCTCGAGCGTGACCAGGCGGTTGGTCTTCTTCACGCTCGCCACGATGGTCTCGGTGTCGAGCGGGCGCAGGCTGCGCAGGTTGATCACCTCCGCGCTGATCCCCTGCTCGGCCAGCTTCTCGGCGGCCTGCATGGCCATCCCTACCATGATGGAGAAGGCGACGAGCGTGACGTCCGTGCCCGCGCGCTCCACCTTGGCCTTGCCGATGGGCAGGATGAACTCCTCGTCCGTCGGCACCTCGAAGCTCTGGCCGTAGAGGATCTCGTTCTCCAGCACGATCACCGGGTTCGGATCGCGGATGGCGGCGCGCAGCAGGCCCTTCGCGTCGGCCGCGCTCCAGGGCGCCACCACCTTCAGCCCCGGGCAATGCGCGTACCACGAGGCGTAGCACTGGCTGTGCTGCGCCGCGACGCGCGAGGCCGCGCCGTTCGGCCCGCGGAAGACGATGGGGCAGCCGAGCTGCCCGCCCGACATGTAGAGCGTCTTGGCGGCCGAGTTGATGATCTGGTCGATCGCCTGCATCGAGAAGTTGAAGGTCATGAACTCCACGATGGGCCTCAGCCCCGTGAAGGCCGCCCCCACCGCCATGCCGGCGAAGCCGTGCTCGGTGATAGGCATGTCGATCACGCGCTTCGGGCCGAACTCCTCGAGCAGGCCCTGGCTCACCTTGTAGGCGCCCTGGTACTGCGCCACCTCCTCGCCGATCAGGAACACGTCGGGGTCGCGGCGCATCTCGGCGGCCATGGCGTCGCGCAGCGCCTCGCGCACGGTCATCGCGCGCGTGGGGCCCCAGTCCTTCTCCGGCAGGGCGGCGGCGGGCGCGGCGGGAACCGTCGCGGCGGGCGTGGCCGCAGGGATGGGCGCGGAGGCGGGGGCGGGCGCGGCAGCCACCGGCGCGGCGCCGCCGTCCAGCTCCGCGATCGGGGCGTTCACCTGCACGTTCTCCGTCCCCTCCGGCACCAGGATGCGCGTCAGAACGCCTTCGTCCACGGCCTCCACTTCCATCGTCGCCTTGTCGGTCTCGATCTCGGCGATCACCTCGCCGGCCTTGATGCGGTCGCCCACCTTCTTCAGCCAGCGGGCGAGCTTGCCCTCCGTCATCGTCGGCGAGAGGGCGGGCATGAGGATCGCGACACCCATGGCTCAGCCTTCCACCAGCACGTCGGTCCAGAGCTCGGATTCGGGCGGCTCCGGCGAGGTCTGCGCGAAATCCGCGCTGTCCTGGACGATGGCCTTCACCTCGTCGTCGATCACCTTCAGCTCGGCCTCCGTCACGCCGAGCGCCAGCAGATCGGCGCGCGCGGTCTCGATGCAGTCGTGCTGCTCGCGCATCTTCTGCACCTCCTCGCGCGTGCGGTACTTGGCCGGGTCGCTCATGGAGTGGCCGCGGTAGCGGTAGGTCTTCATCTCCAGCAGATAGGGCCCGTTGCCCGCGCGGCAGTGCGCAACCGCCCGCCGGCCCGCCTCATGGACGGACTGCACGTTCATCCCGTCCACCTGCTCGCCCGGGATGCCCCAGGGGGAGCCGTTCTTCGAGAGGTCGCGGCTCGCGCTCGCGCGGTCCACGCTGGTGCCCATGCCGTACTTGTTGTTCTCGATGATGAACACCACCGGCAGCTTGAACAGCGCGGCGAGGTTGAAGCTCTCGTACACCTGGCCCTGGTTGGAGGCGCCCTCGCCGAAATAGGTCAGCGCCACGCGCCCGTCGCCCCGATACCAGTTGGCGAAGCCGAGCCCCGTGCCGAGGCTGACCTGCGCGCCGACAATGCCATGGCCGCCGTAGAAGCCCTGCTCGCGCGAGAACATGTGCATGCTCCCGCCCTTGCCCTTGGAATAGCCGCCGATGCGGCCCGTCAGCTCCGCCATCACGCCGCGCGCCTCCATCCCGCAGGCCAGCATGTGGCCGTGGTCGCGGTAGGAGGTGATCACCTGGTCCCCGGGCTGCAGCGCGGCCTGCATGCCGACCACCACTGCCTCCTGCCCGATGTAGAGGTGGCAGAAGCCGCCGATCAGCCCCATGCCGTAGAGCTGGCCCGCCTTCTCCTCGAAGCGGCGGATCAGCAGCATGTCGCGGTAGGCCTTGAGGAGGGCGTCCCGGCCCAGCGGGGCCTCCTTCGCCTTGCTGCGGCGCTTGCTCCCGGCGGGTTCCGTGGCCATGGGCTGTTCCTCCGAACTCGCGCCTCCTTACGCGCGCGGGGCGTGGCGCGCAAGCCCGATCCCGCGGCGCGTCGTCGAAAAAAGTCAATATTAGACAGTTACTTATTGTGATTAACCGAAAATCGGTTTACGCCCTGCGGTGCGGCATGAGGACGCTTCGCCAACCCCCAACTGCTCCGCCGCCGTGTGGCCGCCGCTCCAGGACTGCGCTACAGGGGCGGCATGGTCCACGCCCCGCCCCGCCCGCCCGCCGGCAGCCCGCCCGTCCGCATCAACCTCTATTCCGACACCCAGACGCGCCCCACGCCCGCCATGAAGGAGGCGATGATGCGCGCCGAGGTCGGCGACGAGCAGCATGGCGACGACCCCACGGTGCATGCGCTGTGCGACCGCATGGCCGCGCTCATGGGCAAGGAGGCGGCGATGTTCCTGCCCTCCGGCACCATGTGCAACGTCATCGCCATCCTCACCCATTGCCGCAAGGGCGATGAGGTGCTCGCCCACGAGACGAGCCACATCCTGCACAGCGAGGGCGGCGCCCATGCCGCGCTCACCGGCGTGCAGATCATGCCGCTGCGCGGCCCGCGCGGCATGTTCACCGCCGAGGAGGTGCGGGCCGGCATCCGCCCGCGCACGCGCTACGCGCCGCCGCAGCGCCTTCTGGAGGTGGAGCAGACCGCGAATATCGGCGGCGGCGCCGTCTGGCCGCTCGCCCAGCTCGAGGCGGTGGTCGCGGTGGCGCGCGAGCAGGGCTGGGCCACGCACATGGACGGCGCGCGGCTGATGAACGCCTGCGTGGCGAGCGGCATCGCCCCCGCCGAGATGGTGGCCGGCTTCGATTCCGTCTGGCTCGACTTCACCAAGGGCCTCGGCGCCCCGCTCGGCGCCGTGCTCTGCGGCTCGGCCGAGTTCATCGGCGAGGCCTGGCGCTGGAAGCAGCGCCTCGGAGGCTCCATGCGCCAGGCGGGCATCTGCGCCGCCGCCTGCCTTTACGCGCTCGACCACCATGTGGAGCGCCTCGCCGAGGACCACGCGAACGCAAAGGCGCTCGCCCGCGGCCTGGCGCAGATCGAGGGCGTGGCGGTGGAGGAGCCGGAGACGAACCTCGTCTTCTTCGACATCGCCGCGACCGGGGTGCCGGTGGCGGCGCTGCAGCAGCGCCTGCTGGCGCGGGGCATCGCGGTCAGCGCGCTGGGCGGGCGGGTGCGCGCCTGCACCCACCTCGACGTGACGGCGGCGATGATCCCCGAGGCCGTGGCCGCCATCCGGGATGCCCTCGCCGCCTGAGTCGAGGCGGGCCCGGCGCGGCGCGGCGGCGGAGCGCGCCGGGCGCGCGGCCGAAACCGTCGCCCGCGGCCTTCTGGAGGGCGAGGGCTGGCGCGTGCTCGCCCAGCGCGCGCGCACCCCCGCGGGCGAGATCGACCTGATCGCCGAGCGCGCGGGGCTGCTGGCCTTCATCGAGGTGAAGGCGCGTCCGAACCTGCGCGAGGCGGCCTTCGCGCTCTCCCTGCGGCAGCGCGCCCGGCTGCTCGCCGCCGCGGAGGCGTGGTGCGCGGCCCATCCCGGCCATGGCGCGGCGGGCATGCGCTTCGACGTGATCCTGATCGCCGCCGACGGCGCGGCGCGGCGCATCGCCGACGCCTTCCGGCTGGAATGAGCCTCAGGGCCGCCGCGGCTGGTAGGCGTCGAGATAGGCGTGGTTGATGAAGAACTCGTCGCGCGGGAACATGTCCGTCAGCGGCGGCGGCACGCGCGGCGTCTCGGGCGTCCACACCGTCATCTCGCCAGAGACCATGGGCGTGAGGTCGGCGATGTTCGGGTTGCCGCGCCGCGTGAAGGCGATCAGTTCGGGCGAGCGCAGCCGCTCGAGCAGCGTCTGCTGGTCGAGCGGGATGGGCCGGTCGCTGCCGATCAGCACATTGGCCGGCCGCAGCAGCACCACATGGGGGAAGACGGCGGCGAAGGTGTCCACCACGCGCCAGGTGGGCGCCCACTGCACGTAGAGGCCGCCGGGGGCGAGCCGCTCGCGCACCTGCATCAGGAACTCGGCGCTGTAGAGCAGGCCGGAATGGGAGGTCTGCGGGCGGATCGCATCGGCCTCGATCACGTCGTACAGGCCGCTGCCGCGCGTCAGCGCCCGCCGCCCATCGCCGTATTCGAGCTTCACCCGCGGGTCGCGCAGGAGCTGCGCCACGCCGGAATCGGGCCGTTCGCGCGCGATCTCCTTGAGCGTGTCCAGCACGGGGCGGATGAGTTCGATCCCGCGCACCTCGCGCGTGGCGGGGTTCACCGTCGCGCCATAGGGCGTGCCGCCGGAGCCGATGCCGATGGTCAGCACCCGCTCGGGGTTCGGATGCACGAGCGGGCCGATCATGCCCAGCAGGATGTGCGTGTCCAGGAAGGGCACGAAGCCCTGGCCGTGGCCCATGATGAAGAAGCGGCCCGGCGCGCGCCCCTCGCCCTCGCCGCGCTCGCGCCAGAAGGCGACGCCGGAGCGGTCCTCGCTCCAGGCGAACTCCACGTTCTCGGGCAGCCCGTGCAGCCGGGCCCAGAAGCGCTCGTTGCTGGGCGCGAGCAGCGCGATGGCCGCGGTGGCGGCGGCCAGCGCCGCCGTCCAGGGGCGCGAGGCGCGCGCCTGCCACAGCCAGGCGACGAGCAGCCCGAGCGAGAGCAGCGCGAGCAGCAGCATCGTCCCCATGGTGCCGAATAGATGGAAGGTGACGAGGCCCGTGCCGATCGAGCCCGCCGCATTCCCCAGGATGTTGGCGAGCTGCACCCAGCCCACCCGCGCCCCCACGCTCGCCAGATCCTGCTGCACCGCGCGCTGCACGAAGGGGAAGGTCATGCCGATGATGAAGGAGGGCGGGCCCACCACCAGCAGGATCAGCGCGGTGGAGATGGCGAGGTGCGTCGGCCCGAAGCGGTCGAAATCCACCGCCATGAAGTCCGCGAGCGGCGAGCGTCCCATCGCCCACCACAGCGCGCCGAGCAGCAGCGCGCCCAGCACGAAGCCCGCCCCCTGCGTGAGGAAGAAGGCCGGGCGAGGATCGGGCAGACGCCGCACCATCCGGGCGGCCACCGCCATGCCGAGCCCGTCCATCAGCAGGAACACGCCGAGGATCGTGGGGAAGAGATAGGCGTGATACTGCCCCACCTGCCCCAGCAGCCGCACCCAGACGATCTCCAGCGCCACGATCACATAGCCCGAGAGGAAGACGAGCAGGCACCACAGCCTCAGCCCGCCGAAGGGCTCGGCCGCCGCCTCCGCCCCGGCGGCGCTCGGCAGAGGCGCGGGCGCGCTGCGCGCCAGGCCCGGCAGCAGCGACAGCGCGAGCAGCCCCGCCAGCACGTCCAGCCCCGCGGCCAGCCCCAGCGCGCCGACGAAGCCGACCGACCCCACGACGACCCAGCCGCCGATCAGCGCCCCGAGCCCTGCGCCCAGCGTGTTCAGCCCGTAGAGCGTGCCGATGCGCTCGGCGACCGTGGCGAGATCGGTCGCCACCGCGCGCGCCAGGAAGGGCAGCGAGGCGCCCATCAGCGTCGTCGGCACCACCAGCCCCGCGAAGCACAGCGCGAAGACCGCGAGCGGCTGCTGCACCTCCTCCGCAAGGCCGATGGCGATGAAGTCGTAGAGGAAGGGCTTGGAGAGCAGCGCGCAGAGCGCCACGCCGAGCTCCGCCAGCACGAAGCCCAGCATCGCCCCGCGCGGCGAGAGCCGGTCTGCCAGCTTCGCGCCGATGATGGAGCCGAGGCCGAGCCCGGCCAGGAATGCGCTGACGACCAGCGCCGCCGACACCGTGTCCGAGCCCGCGAAGACGCCCAGCATGCGCTGCCAGACGATCTGGCAGAGCAGCGCCGCGAAGCCCGAGCAGAAGAAAGCGACCATCAGGCGCGTCATCGCGCGAGCCTTCCCAGCAAGACCGTTCCCCGCATCGTTCCGCCCTTCGGCGGCGCTTTTGTGGCGATTGGACGCGAAATTGCGACGAAGCGGGGGCGCCGGCAAGCCACCTCCCGGCCGGGCAGGCCGCGCCGCCCGGTCATCCCGTTGACGGAAGGGCTGCCGGGCGCTCCCATCCCGGAAAACCAGCCTGGAGGAAGCGCCGCATGAAGGCCTGGGCCGTCGTCGAGAACGGAAAGCCGCTGCAGGAGATCGAACTCCCCACCCCCGAGCCCAAGGGCGACGAGGTGCTGCTGGAGGTGACCCATGCCGGGGTCTGCCACTCCGACCTGCACATCTGGGAGGGCGAGTACGACATGGGGGCGCGCGGCAAGCTGCGCATGACCGACCGGGGCCTCAAGCTGCCTCTCGCCATGGGCCATGAGATCGTCGGGCGGGTGGTCAAATGGGGGCCGGGGGCGAAGGGGCAGGGGCTGAAGAAGGGGCAGCTTCGCCTCGTCTTCCCCTGGGTGGGCTGCGGCGAGTGCGCGCGCTGCCGCAAGGGCGAGGAGAATCTCTGCGCGGTGCGGCCGCGCGCGCTCGGCGTCTATCAGCACGGCGGCTACGCGACGCATGTGCTCGCCACCCACTGGAAGCACCTGATCCCGATCGACGGGCTCGACCCGGCGCTGGCCGCCACCTATGCCTGCTCGGGCGTCACGGTCTATTCCGCCATCCGAAAGCTGATGCCCATGCCCAGGACGCAGCCCATCGTGGTGGTGGGCGCGGGCGGGCTGGGGCTGCAGGCCATCGCGGTGCTCAAGGCGCTCGGCCACCGGCGCATCTGCGCGGTGGACGTGGACGCGGCGAAGCTCGAGGCCGCGCGCGCCCAGGGCGCGACCGAGACGGTGCTCGCCACGCCCGAAGGCACGGCCAAGCGCATCATCGAGGCCTGCGGCGGCCCCGTGCTCGGCATCATCGACCTGGTGAACGGCAGCCAGTCCGCCACCGCGGCCTTCGACGCGCTGGGCAAGGGCGGCAAGATGGTGCAGGTCGGCCTCTTCGGCGGAGAGCTGCGCCTGCCGCTGCCGCTCGTGCCCATCAAGGCCGTCACCATCCAGGGCAGCTATGTCGGCAGCATCCCGGAGCTTCAGGCCGTGGTGAAGCTGGCGCAGAGCGGCCGCCTGCCGCCCATTCCGATCAGCACCGAGCCGCTGGCCAACGCCAATCTCGCGCTCAACCGGCTGCGCGAGGGCAAGGTGACGGGCCGGACCATCCTGGTCGCGGGCTGATTCACGCGAGCCGTGCGCGCAGCCACTCCCCGGCGGCGGCCACGGCGCGGTCGGCCGCGCCGACGCGCCCCAGCGCGCGCAGGAAGCCGTGCAGCGTGCCGGGGAAGGCCTGCATCTCCAGCGCCACGCCGGCGTGGCGCAGCTTCTCGGCGAAGGCGAAGTTCTCGCTCGCCAGCACGTCGAGCTCGGCGATGTGCAGCAGCGTGGGCGGCAGCACGGAGAGGTCGCCGCGCATGGGCGAGGCCAGCGGCGAGAGCCGCGCCACCGGGTCCGGGCAGTAGGCGTCCCAGTAGAAGCGCATCTTCTCCAGGGTGAGGCCATAGCCCTCGGCGAATTCGCGGTAGGAGGGCGTGTCGAGCACATGGTCGAAGACGCCGTAGTTGAGCAGCAGCCCCCGCAGCGGGACGGGATCGGGCCGCCCCGCCTGCAGCAGCGCGACCGCGGCGGCGAGGTTGGCGCCCGCGCTGTCCCCGCCGAGGGCGATGCGCGCGGGATCGAGCCCCAGCGCCGCGCCCTCGCGCGCCACATGGCGCAGCACCGCCGCGCATTCCTCCAGCGCCTGGGGGAACACCGCCTCCGGGCTCAGCGCGTAGTCGGGGCCGAGCACGGCGCAGCCCGCGGCCGCGGCATAGCTGCGCATGATGCGGTCATGCGTCTCCAGGCTGCCCCAGACCCAGCCGCCGCCGTGGAAGTAGATCAGCACCGGCAGCGGCGCGTCGGTGCGCGGGCGGTGCAGCCGCAGCAGCATGCGCCGGCCGCGGATGGGCGCCCAGAGATTTCGGCTCTCCGCCATCACGGGCCCGCCTTCGGCGAGGAACTCCTGCGGCCCGTCATTGAGGCGGCGCTGCACGTCGAAGGGCGCCGAGCGGGGCGGCGAGGGAAAGACGATGGGCGGCAGCCCGGCCGTGCGCTCCGCCATCATCGCGGTGAAGGCGGCCATCTCGGGGTCCAAGCGCGGATCGTTCGTCATGCTCGCGGCCTTTTCATGCGAGGGTAACGCAGCAAGGGCGGAGCGCCTGCGCAAGATGGGCCCATGTCGCTGATCATGGAGGCGCGCCCGGGCGCGGGGTTCCGGGTCACGGCGCTGTTCCGGCCGCGCGCGGTGCTGCTGCTGGCCGATCCCGCCCTGCCGGAATCGGCGCTGCTCGCGCGCAACCTCGCCGCCGGCGGCTTCCAGGGCCGGTTGATGATCGAGGGGATGGCGCATGCGGGCTTCGCGCCGCCCGAGGGCGCGGCCGACCTTGCCGTGCTGAGCCTGCCCCCGCCCGCCCAGGCCGCCGCGCTCGAGAGCCTCGCCGCGCGCGGCTGCCGCGCGGTGGTGGCGCCGGTCGCCGCGCCCGGCCTGGCCGCGATGGCGCGTGCGGCGGGGGTGCGCGCCCTGGGCGAGCGCAGCTTCGGCCTGGCGGTGACGGAGATCGGCCTGAACGCCACCCTGGCCCATGCGCCGATCCGGCCCGGGCGGCTCGCCCTGATGGCGCAGTCCGCCAGCATCGCGCGCTGCGTGCTGGACTGGGCGCAGGCCGAGGGGCTCGGCTTCTCCCACGTCATCGGCGTGGGGGCGAATGACGACATCGGCTTCGCCGCCGGGCTCGACTGGCTGGCGCGCGATGCGCGCACCGGCTGCGTGCTGCTGGAGCTGCGGCGCATCAAGAACCGGCGGGAGTTCGTCTCGGCCGCGCGGGCGGCGGCGCGCACGCGCCCCGTGCTGGCGCTGCGGCCCGGGGTGCGCGCCGAGGATCCCTCGGGCCTGGGCGCGGCGGTGATGGAGGCGCTGCTGCGCCGCGCCGGGGTGCTCTCGGCCGCGGGGCTGGAGGACTGGCTCGCCGCGGCCGAGACGCTGGCGCGCGCCAGGCCGCGCGAGGGGCCGGGCGCGGGCGAGCGCATCGCCATCATCGCCAATGGCCGGGGCGTGGCGCGGCTGGCCGCCGATGCGGCGCTGCGCGAGGGGCTGCGGCTGGCGGGCGAGCCGCTCTCCCTCGGCCCGGGCCCGGCGGAGCGCCTCGCGGAGGCGCTGCCTCCGCTGCTGCGCGGGCCGGACGCCGATGCGGTGGTGGCGGTGCACGCGCCGGAGCAGGCGGGAGAGCGCCCTTCCGCAACGCTGCTGGGCGGGCTCGCGGCGCTGCGCGGCGCGCCGCTGCTGTTCGCCTGGATGGGCGAGGGCGAGGGCCGGTCGGGGCGCGCCGCCCTGGCCGAGGCGGGGCTCGCGGCCTTCGCCACGCCCGAGGCGGCGGTGCGCGGCGCGGCGCATCTGCTGGCCGAGCGGCGCAACCGCGCCGCCGCCGCCGAACTGCCGCCCGCCGAGGTGCTGGAGGTGACGCCCGAGCGCGAGCGCGTGCGCGCGCTCTTCGCCGCCGCGCGCGCCGAGGGCCGGCTCGACCTCTACGAGGACGAGGCGCTGGCCGTGCTCGGGGCCTATGGCGTTCCGGTCGTGGAAGGCCGCCGCGCCGCCACCCCGGCGGAGGCCGCGCTGGCGGCGAACGCCCCGGGTCCACCACTGGTGCTGAAGGCGCGCACGCTGCT
>JBKBSR010000442.1:0-2064 GCA_046291055.1 Roseococcus sp. | reverse complement strand
CGCCCGGCTCAAGGCCGGGCTCGCGCGCTCCACCGCGCGCCTGACCGATTCGCTCGCTGCCGTCTTCACCCGCCGCAAGCTCGACGAGGCGGCGCTGGAGGAGCTGGAGGAGACGCTGATCGCCGCCGACCTCGGCGTGGCGGCGGCGCAGCGCATCGTCGCCGGCTTTCGCAAGACGCGCTTCGGCAGGGAGGTGACGGAGGAGGAGGTGAAGGCGGCGCTGGCCGAGGAGATCGCCGCCATCCTCGCCCCGGTCGCGCGGCCGCTGGTCATCGAGCCCGCCCATGCGCCGCATGTGGTGCTGGTGGTGGGGGTGAACGGCACGGGCAAGACGACCACCATCGCCAAGCTCGCCGAACAGTATCGCGCCGAGGGGCTCGCCGCCTGGATGGTGGCGGGCGACACCTTCCGCGCCGCGGCGGTGGAACAGCTCCAGGTCTGGGGCGAGAGGACGGGCGCGCGGGTCGTCGCCCCCGGGAAGCCCGGTGCGGATGCCGCGGCCCTCGCCTTCGACGCGCTCAAGCAGGCGCGCGAGGCGCGCGCCGATGTGCTGCTGGTGGACACGGCCGGGCGGCTGCACAACAAATCCTCGCTGATGGAGGAGCTGCGCAAGGTGGTGCGCGTGCTCAAGCGCCAGGATCCGGCCGTGCCCCATTCCGTGCTGCTGGTGCTGGACGCCACCACCGGCCAGAACGCCCTGAGCCAGGTGCGCGTGTTCAAGGAGATGGTGGAGGTGACGGGCCTCGTCGTCACCAAGCTGGACGGCAGCGCCAAGGGCGGCGTGGTGGTGGCGCTGGCGCAGGAGTTCGGCCTGCCCGTGCACGCCGTGGGCGTGGGCGAGAAGGCGGCCGATCTGCGCCCCTTCGACGCGCGGGAGTTCGCGCGCAGCCTGGTCGGGCTGGACTAGCTGCGCCAGCGGCGGTGCATCCAGAGCCATTGGCCCGGATGCTCGCGGATCCAGCCTTCCACGATGCGCTGCAGCAGCGCGGTCGTCGCCACGACATCCACCTTGCCGGCCGGATCGCGCGGCAGATCGAGCGGGCCGACGAGTTCCAGCCGGAAGCGATGCCCGCCGACGCGGATGGCGCGCATGCCATAGACCGGCGCCTCGAAGCGCCGCGCGAGCCGCGCGAGCAGCGGGTTGGAGGCGGCGGGCCTGCCGAAGAAGGGCACGACGGGCCCGCGGCCGAAACGCTGGTCCACCAGCATGCCCACCGAGAGGCCGGCCTCCAGCGCCTGCGCCATGCGGATGGGCGCGGAGACGCCGGCGGGGATCAGCTCGCCCATGATGGGCGCGCGCAGCCGCACGATGTCCTCGGCGATGAAGCGGTTGTTGGGCGTCCGGTAGAGGATGGCGCCGCGCTGGCCCATCGCGTGCGCCACCACCGCCGGCAGCTCCCAGTTGGCGAGGTGGGCGGCGAAGATCAGCACCGGCCGGCCCTCGGCCGAGAGCCGCGCGAAGGCCTGCTTCGTCGCCTCGTCGCTGAACACGCGCCCGCTGTCATGGTCCCAGATCGCGCCGAGATGCACGTATTCGCAGGCGGTGCGGCCGAGATTCTCCCATGCCTCGCGCGCGATGGCGGCGTGCTGCGCCGGGCTCATCTCCGGCAGGGCGAGGCGCAGGTTCTCCATCATGTGGCCGTGGTTGCGCGTGAAGCGCCCGAGCCGCGGGGCGAGGAAGCCGCCGAGGTCGGAGGCGCGCTCGCGCCCCAGCGCGCGCAGGGCCGCGAAGACGAGGCGCACCAGCCGCGCGAGCAGCCAGTCGCCGAGGGTGAGCAGCCGCGCCTTCACCTCAGAGCGTGACGACGATCTTCCCGAACACGTTGCGCGACTCGAGTCGTTCCAGCCCCTCGGCGAAGCGCTCGAGCGGCAGCACCGCGTCCAGCACCGGGCGGATACCCTGGGCCATCTTCGCGAGGCTCTCGGCGATGTTGCGCAGGCTGCAGCCGAAGCTGCCGGTGATTCGGAGCTGGCGCTGGAAGAGCATCATGAGGTTCGTCTCGGCCGAGACGCCCGAGGTGCTGCCGCAGGTGACCAGCCGCCCGCCCATGCGCAGCGAGAGCA
>JBKBSR010000083.1:0-10629 GCA_046291055.1 Roseococcus sp. | reverse complement strand
TCGAGGCGGTGGCCATCGCCGAGCGCGGCGCGCAGCCGGCCGCGCTGCTCGACGAATACGGCTTCGACAGCGCCGCCGTCCTGGACTATGCGCGCGCCGCCCGCACCGAGGCGGGCTTCGCCGAATGGTGCGCCGAGCACGTCTTCGGCAGGCGCGCGGTGGCCGCGGAATGAGCGCGATGTTCGCGCCCGAGGAGCTGCTCGCCACCACCATCGCGCGGCTGATCCGCGCCGTGCCGACGCGCCACATCGCCGTCGGCGCCGCCTCGCCCATTCCCGCCGCGGCCTGCTGGCTCTGCGCGAAACAAGGCGATCCGATCCGGCTCTCCCTGCTGCACAAGCGCAGCGGCAACCCCTTCACCGAGGGCTCGCGCGAGCTCTTCGACCTGACGGGGCAGGGCCGGGTGGACCTGTTCTTCCTGGGCGGGGGCGAGATCGACGGCCAGGCGAACCTGAACCTGATCGGCACCGGCGAATGGCCAGGCAAGGCGGTGCGCTTCCCGGGCAGCTTCGGCTCGGCCTTCATGTACTACATGGCCGGGCGCACCATCCTGTTCCGCGAGGAGCACTCGCCCCGCGTGCTGGTGGAGCGGGTGGCGCACATCTCCGCGCCGGGCGTAAGCGAGCCCCGCGTGTTCCGCCGCGGCCACGCCCAGGCGCTGGTGACTGGGCGCTGCGTCTTCCGCTTCCACCCGGAGCGCGCGCGCTTCTCCCTCGCCTCCGTCCATCCGGGCGAGAGCGTGGAGAGCGTGCGGGCGATGACCGGCTTCGCCTTCGACCTCGAGGGCGAGGCGCCGCAGACCCCCGCGCCGACCGAGGCCGAGCTCGCGCTGCTGCGCGGCCCCGTCTGCGACGAGATGCTGGAAACCTATCCCGAGTTCTGCGCCCGCGTGTTCGGGCGGAAGGCGGCTGCATGACCGATGCGATCCCGATGACCGAGGGCCGCGCCCTCGCCACCGGCCCGGGCGCCCTGGCCGGGCTGCGCGTGGTGGACCTGACGCGCGTGCTGGGCGGGCCCTACTGCACCATGATCCTCTCCGACCATGGGGCGGAGGTGATCAAGCTCGAACCCCCGCAGGGCGACGAGGTGCGCGACTGGGGCCCGCCCTTCGACGCGAACGGGGATGCGAGCTATTTCCTCGGCGTCAACCGCAACAAGCAGTCGGTGGGGCTCGATCTCTCGCGGCCCGAGGGGCGAGAGGTGCTGCTGCGCCTGCTGGATGGCGCGGATGTGCTGATCGAGAACTTCAAGCCCGGCAGCATGGAGAAATGGGGGCTCGGTTACGAGGAGGTGCTGTCGAAGCGCTTCCCCCGCCTGATCCATTGCCGCGTCTCGGGCTTCGGCGCGGACGGCCCGCTCGGCGGCTTCCCGGGCTATGACGCCATCGTGCAGGCCATGGTGGGGCTGATGTCCATCAACGGCACGGAGGATTCCGGGCCGACGCGGCTGGGAACCCCCATCGTGGACCTCGCCACCGGGCTCTATTCGGCCATCGCCATCCTGATGGCGCTCTACGAGCGCGACCGGTCGGGCCGCGGCCAGTATTGCGACATGACGCTGCACGATTGCGGCATGGCGCTGCTGCATCCGCATGCGGCCAACTACTTCCTGGGCGGCAAGCGGCCGGTGGCCACGGGCAACCCGCACCCCAACCTGGCGCCCTATGCGAAGTTCCGCACCCGCACCTGCGAGATCTTCGTGGGCTGCGGCAATGACCCGACCTTCCGGAAGTTCTGCGCCTTCCTCGGCCTCGACGAGGTGGCGCGCGACCCGCGCTTCGCCACCAACGGCCAGCGCGTGATCAACAAGGCGGCGCTGACGGAGATTCTCGAGGCGCGCTTCGCCGAGGAGGACGGGCATGAGCTGTGCCGGCGCATGCTGGCCGCGGGCCTGCCCGCCGGACCCGTGCTGCATGTGGACGAGGCGATGGCCCAGCCGCACACCGCCCATCGCGCGATGATCACCGAGAAGGACGGCTTCGTGGGGCTGGGCACGCCCATCAAGCTCTCGCGCACGCCGGGGGGAACCCGCGCCGCGCCGCCGCGCTTCGCCGAGCACACGCGCAGCGCACTGGCGGCCAAGGGGTTCTCCGAGGCCGAGATCGCGCGGCTGGAGGAGGCGGGGGTGCTGGTGGAGGCGCGGCGGAGGTAGTTTCGGGGCTTCCCGCCGCGCGGGCGGCGGGGTATCTACGGCCCTGACGGACCCGTAGCTCAGCTGGATAGAGCGTTGCCCTCCGAAGGCAAAGGTCGTGCGTTCGAATCGCGCCGGGTCCGCCAATATTTTCAAGCAGATAGAGAGTCCGGTGCCGAAGCCGGAAACAGCCCAGGCAGCAGATAGGTGGCGGCGCGGATCGGATGGCCCCGCCGCCCGCCGGACGAGGGGCCGCTGTCCGTGACACGTGCGAAGGCGACGCGGCCGCTGATGCGGCGTTGGTTCGGCACGCCGTCGCCCGTATCGGCCGCCGCGGATGGCCGCCGAGCACCGGCGTGGAGATGGGCCCCGAATGGCGCGCGCGGCGGGGAACCGCCTGGACGCCGATTCCTCCACGCCGCCGGGCACGAAGAAGGGGGGCTCTCGCCCCCCTCTCCCGCTCAGCCCGCCGAGGCGGCGAAGGCGAAGTTGTCGAAGCTGTTCTCCGCCACGCGGAACCACTGGAACAGCTCGCTGCGATAGGGCCGGTAGCTCTCCCAGATGGTGCGGAAGCGCGCGTTCTGCCCGGCGAGGTCGGCCATCAGCGCCTCGTTGGAGCGCCAGGCGAGCTGCAGGATCTCGCGCGAGTAGAAGCGGAGCTGCGCGCCCGCCGCCACCAGCCGCCGCAGCGCGATGGGGTTCAGGTGGTCGTAGCGGCTGACCATCTCGCTGTCCGCCTCGGCGCAGGCGATGGTGAGCGCCTCGCGATACTGCGCGGGCAGGGCCTCCATGGCGCGGCGGTTCGCCATGAAGCTGAGGCGCGCCGAGGGTTCGAAGAAGCCGGGCGCGTAGTAGAAGCGCGCCACGCGGAAGAAGCCCAGCCGCTCGTCGTCGTGCGGGCCGACGAACTCCGTGGCGTCGATCGTGCCGCGCTCCAGCGCCGGGTAGATGTCGGCGGGCGCGACGAGCGTGGGCGCGGCGCCCATGCGCTGGAACACCTGGCCCGCGAGGCCGGAGATGCGGAACTTCAGCCCCTGCACGTCCTGCTGGCTGCGGATTTCGTTGCGGAACCAGCCGCCCATCTGCGCGCCCGTGTCGCCGGCCGGCAGCATGGTGATGTTGTAGTCGGCGAAGAGCTGGTCCGCGAGCTGCTGGCCGCCGCCATGGCGCATCCAGGCCGTCATCTGCCGGGTGTTCAGGCCGAAGGGGATGGCGGTGAAGAAGGCGAGGCCAGGCTCCTTGCCGATGTACCAGTAGGCCGCCGTGTGCCCCGCCTCGATGGTGCCGGCCTGCACCGCGTCCAGCACCTGCAGCGCGGGCACGATCTCGCCCGCGGGGAAGACGGAGATGCGGAAGCGGTTCTCGGTCAGCGCGGCGACGCGCGCGGCGATGCGCTCGGCCGTGCCGTAGAGGACATCGAGGTTGCGCGGGAAGCTGGACTGGAAGCGCCAGCGCACCTCGGGGTTGGCCTGCGCGAGCGCGGGCGCGGCCAGCACCGCGGGCGCCGAGGCGGCGGCGGCGCCCAGGATCAGGCGACGGTTCATGCGTTCCCTCCGGAAAAGGTCGTCTCCGTGACGGTGATTAGCGGTTTACCCGCGGGCAAGAAAGCCGGTTGATGCGCCGTCACTCTCCTCCACATACTGGGCTCAACGGATGGTTGCATGCAGGAGGCGCCGGATGACGCGACGCTGGTTTGGCCGGGGCCTCGTCGCCGTCTGCGGGCTTCTCGCCGTTCTGGCGCTCCCCGCCGCCTCCGCCCTGGCCCAGACCGGCAACCCGACCCATGACGCGCTGAGCGCCCGCAGCGACGCCGAGCGGCGCCAGGCCCTGCTGCAGGGGCTGCGCGCGGGCGGCATCCCGTGCAGCAACGTGGTGCTGGCCTTTCACGCCGGGCTCGATTCCGAGCGCAACGCCTACTGGGACATCCGCTGCGCCGATGGCCCCACCTACCGCGCGACCATCGTGGCCGAGCGCTTCGCGGGCGCGGTCTATCTGGCCTGCGGCGCGGCCGGGCAGGGGATGCGCGCGGGGCCCTGCTTCCAGGCCCTGGGTGCGGCCGGCCAGGCGCGGGCGGGGGCCGGGGGCTCCGAGGCGAACTGCCGCGCGGCCTGCCAGGGCCAGCCCCAGGCCGCCCAGGGGCAATGCGTGCAACGCTGCACGGGCGGCACCGGCATCCAGGTGGGCCAGCAGGCCGCCGAGGCGCTGCCGCCCAACTCGCGCTTCGGGGCGATGTATTTCACCGACAACCCGACCGCCGCCTTCGGCTTCGCCAACGGCGTGCAGGATCGGCTGGAGGTGAACATGCGCGCGGTGCGTGCCTGCCAGCAGATGGCCGGGCGCGTGCCGTGCAAGTTCCACGGCGAGATCGTGAACCGCTGCGGCGCCATCGCCTTCGCCATCAGCCGCCACCCCAGCGCGCTGGTGATGACCTCCGACATCTCCACCCAGGTGCTCAACCACTCCGCCACGGGCCAGGGCGCCACGCAGCAGGCGGCCGAGGCCGAGGCGATGGAGCAGTGCCGCCGGGCCGAGGGGCCGGGCGTGCAGTGCCGCATCGTCGCCTCGGGCTGTTGAGCCGCACGCGAACCGCATGACGACAAGGAAGGCACCCATGCGCCGATGGCTCCTCACCCCGGCCCTGTCCCTGCTGGCCTGCTCCCTGCTGGCCGCCGCGCCGGCGCAGGCGCAGGCGCCCGTCTCGCCCACCCTCGCCGAGCTGCGCGCGCGCGGCGAACTGCTCTGCGGGGTGAACGGCGGCCTCGCCGGCTTTTCCGCGCCCGACCCGCAGGGGGTGATGCGCGGGCTGGATGCGGATTTCTGCCGCGCCGTCGCCGCCGCCGCGCTGGGCAGCCCCGAGCGCGTGCGCTTCCTGCCCCAGCCCACGCCCGAGGCCGGGCTGGATGCGCTGCAGAACCGGCAGATAGATCTGCTGGTGCGCAACACCACCGTCACCATCACGCGCGACGGGCAGCGCCCCGTCGCGCCCGGCCCCGTGATCTTCTTCGACGGCGCGGGCTTCCTGGTGCCCAAGGCGCTGAACCTCTCCTCGCCGCGCGAGTTGGGCGGCCGCACCGTCTGTTTCGCAGGCGCCGAGGGCGGCGCGACCGACACGGCGCTCGACGTGTTCGCGGCGCGTTATTCCATCGCCTGGACCGAGCGCCGCTTCGACACGCCGGCCGCCGTGGTGGCGGCGATGCGCGGGGGCCAATGCCACGCCTTCGTGGCGGATCAGGGCGCGCTGACCATCCGCCGCGTGACCGACTTCCCCGACCCCGACAACTGGATGGTGCTCGCCGAGGTGATCTCGCAGGAGCCGCTGGCCCCCTGGGTGCGCTCGGGCGACGACAACTGGCGCGCCATCGTGTTCTGGACGGCGCAGGCGCTGATCCAGGCCGAGGCCAACGGCCTCACCTCGCGCAACCTGCCCGAGTTCCTGACGCGGCAGGAGCCGAACATCCGCCGCTTCGTGGGCATGGAGCCGGGCTTCGGCGCGCCGCTCGGCCTGCCCGACGACTGGATCGCGCGGGTCATCACGGCCGTGGGGAACTACGGCGAGATCTTCGAGCGCAACCTCGGCCGCGGCTCGGTCTTCGCCATGGATCGCGGGCTGAACGACCAGTGGACGCGCGGCGGGCTGCTCTACGGCATGCCCTTCCGGTGATGCGTCCGGCGTGACCGCGGTCCAACTCAGGGCAGGGCGCGCAGGCGCTGCTCCACGATCTCGCGCCAGGGGGCGTCGCGCGGCGCGTCGTTGAGCAGGGCGCGCCAGGTGGTGCGCGCGATCTCGTTGCGCCCCGCGCGCGCCTCCGCCAGCCCCGAGAGGAAGCGCAGCCGGGGGTTCGCGGGGTCCACCGCCAGGCCGCGCTCGATCCAGCGGCGGGCGGAATCCGTCTCGCCGCGCTCGATCTCCACTTCCGCGAGGTCGCCCGCGAGGCCCAGGTCGAAGCGCGCGGCCAGCGCGCGTTCCCAGGCGGCGGCCGCCTCGGCCCAGCGGCCGCGGTTGCGCTCGGCGTTGCCGAGCAGGATGAAGCCCTGGCGGCCGACCTCCGTGTTCGGGTCGGCGTTCTGCAGCCGGCTGCGCAGCAGGGCGATCAGCTCCTCGTCGCGGGCCTCGGCCTCGCGCCGCAGCTCGAGGGTGGCGGAGGGCATCTCGGGGAAGCCGCGCCACATGTAGAGGCCCACCCCCGCCACCGGCACCAGCGCCACGGCCGCGAGCAGCAGCGCCGAAGGCCGCCGCGGCGCGGCGGCGGGCGCGGGCGCGGGGGCGGGCGCGGCCAGCAGGCGGCGCTGCACCTCCACCCGCGCGGCCTTGTGCGCGGCCTCGTCCAGCCTTCCCTCGGCGAACTGCGCGTCGATCTCGGCGAGCTGCGCCTCGAACAGCGCGCGGTCGCTCGCCGCGCGGTCGCGCAGGGCGGGGGGGCGGAACAGCGCGTGAAAGACAGGCGCCAGGATCAGGGCGGCGACCAGCGCCAGGGCAAGCCACATCACGGGCGCGGGGAATCCTGCAGGGCGGCGAGGCGGGCTCGCTCGGCCTCGGTGAGTTCGGTGTCGCCGATGCCGGCGGCGCGGCGGCGCGCGCGCCAGATGACGAGAAGCCCGCCCAGCAGCGCCAGCGCCGGCGTGCCCCAGAGCAGCAGGGTGAAGGCGTTCACCGGCGGGCGCAGCAGCACGAAGTCGCCATAGCGCTCGTGGACGAAGCGGATCACCTGCGCGTCGCTCGCGCCCTGCGCGATCTGCTCGCGCACGATGCGCCGCAGGTCGCGCGCGAGCGCGGCGTCGCTGTCCTCGATGGACTGGTTCTGGCAGACGAGGCAGCGCAGCCCCTTGCCCAGCTCGCGCGCGCGCGCCTCCTGCGCCGGGTCGGGCAGGCGGTAGCTGGTGTCGCCGATCTGCGCCCGCGCGGCGGGGGCGAGGACGAGCGGCAGCGCCAGCAGGAGCCAGAGCAGCCGCCTCATGCGGAGAGCCGGCGCAGCAGCGGCGTCACGTCCTCGCGCAGGATTTCGGGCGTGACGGGCCCGGCCCAGCGCCAGCGGATGATGCCCTGGCGGTCGAGGATGTAGGTCTCGGGCACGCCATAGACGCCCCAGTCGATGGAGACGCGCCCCGGCTCGTCCGCGCCCAGGCGCTGGTAAGGGTTGCCGTGGCGCGCGAGGAAGGCCCGCGCATCGGCCGCGCGGTCCTTGTAGTTGATGCCGAGCACCGGCACGCCCTCGCGCGAGAGGGCCATGAGCTGCGGGTGCTCGATGATGCAGGGCACGCACCAGGAGGCCCAGAAATTCACCACCACCGGCCGCGCGAGCCCGCGCAGATCGGCCGAGGAGAGGGCGGGCAGGCCGGTGCCCTCGATGGCGGGCAGGGCGAAATCGGGCGGCGGGCGGCCGATCAGCGCCGAGGGCACGCCGCGCGGGTTGAAGCTGCCGTCCTGCAGCCCGCGCAGCATGAACCAGAACCCCGCCCCGGCCGCGACGGCCAAGCCGAAGGGCGCGGCCAGCAGCAGCCGCCGGCGGGAGGGGCGGGGGGCGGCGGCGTCGCTCATGCCGCCTCCGATCGCCGGAGCGTGCGAAGCGCGCGGAGGCGTGAATCGGCGGCGCGGATCATGCCGCCTCCGATCGCCGGAGCGTGCGAAGCGCGCGGAGGCGTGAATCGGCGGCGCGGATCATGCCGCCTCCGATCGCCGGAGCGTGCGGCGCGCGCGGAGGCGTGAATCGGCGGCGCGGATCATGCCGCTGCCTCCGCGCCGCTGCGGCGGCGGGCCGGCGCGCCGATGCGCACGCGCCGGTCGGCCAGGGAGAGCCCGCCGCCCAGCGCCATGATGCCCGCGCCGATCCAGATCCAGGGCGCGAGCGGGTTGTGGTGCAGGCGCAGCACCGCCTCGCGCTGGCCGGTCGGCCCGTCGCGCTCCTCGCCGAGCACGGCGTAGAGGTCGCGCAGCAGGTTGGTGCGGATGGCGGCCTCGGTGGTGCTGGTGCGCCCGATCGGGAAGAAGCGCTTGGAGGGCTCCATCACATGCGCCACGCGCCCCTGGTCGAGCACGGTGATGGTGGCCTTGCGCGCGGTGAAGTTGGGGCCCTGGAAGTCCCGCACGCCCTCCAGGCGCCACTCGTAGCCGGCGAACTGCGCGCTGCCGCCGGCCGGCAGGGCCACCAGCTTCTCGGTGGCGAGCCCCATGCCCGCCACGCCGAGGATGGTCACGCCCATGCCCGCATGGGCGATGGCCGCGCCCCAGGCGGCGCGCGGCAGGTGGCGGGCGCGGTTCCAGGCATTGGCGAGCCGGGTGCGCCCCAGCCCTGCGCGGTCCGCGATGTCGGTCGCGGCGCCGAGAATGAGCCACAGGCCGCAGGCGAAGCCCAGCGCGGGCAGCACCTGCCAGCCCGAGAGCGCCAGCGCCGCCAGGAAGGCCGCGAAGGCGGCCAGCGCCGCGGCCCAGAGCCGCTGCAGCACCGGCCAGAGCGCCGCGCGCTTCCACGCCAGCAGCGGCCCCGCCGCCATGGCGAGGACGAGCGGCAGCGCCAGCGGCGCGGTGGCCGCGTTGTAGAAGGGCGGGCCCACCGAGATCATCCGCCCCGTCAGCAGATCGAGAAACAGCGGATAGAGCGTGCCCACGAGCACCACCGCCGCGATGGAGCACAGCAGCAGGTTGTTCAGCACGATGCCCCCCTCGCGCGAGATCGGCGCGAACACGCCCTGGGGAGCCATCGCCGGCGCGCGCCAGGCGAAGAGCGCGAAGGCCCCCGCCACATAGACCAGCAGCAGCCCGAGGATGAACACGCCCCGCGCGGGGTCCGAGGCGAAGGCGTGCACGCTGTTCAGCACGCCCGAGCGCACCAGGAAGGTGCCCAGCAGCGACAGCGCGAAGGCGAGCAGCGCGAGCAGCACCGTCCAGATCTTCAGCGCCTCGCGCTTCTCGACCACGATGGCGCTGTGCAGCAGCGCCGCCCCCGCCAGCCAGGGCAGCAGCGAGGCGTTCTCCACCGGATCCCAGAACCAGTAGCCGCCCCAGCCCAGCTCGTAATACGCCCACCAGGAGCCGAGCGCGATGCCCAGCGTCAGGAAGGCCCAGGCGGCGAGCGACCATGGCCGCACCCAGCGCCCCCAGGCCGCGTCCACCCGCCCCTCGATCAGCGCCGCCACGGCGAAGGCGAAGGTGACCGCATAGCCGACATAGCCGAGGTAGAGCAGCGGCGGGTGCATCGCCAGCCCGATGTCCTGCAGCAGCGGATTGAGCCCCTGCCCGTCGGGCGGCGGCGGCCAGATGCGCTCGAAGGGGTTGGAGGTGAGCAGGATGAAGGCGAGGAAGCCGAGCGAGACCATCCCCAGCACCGCGAGCACCCGCGCCTGCAGCGCGCTCGGCAGTTCGCGCCCGAAGCCGGCCACGGCGGCCGAGCAGCCCGCCAGCACCAGCACCCAGAGCACCATGGAGCCCTCGTGATTCCCCCAGGTGCCGGTGAGCTTGTAGAGCATCGGCTTCGCCGAGTGGCTGTTCTGCACCACGTTGAGCACCGTGGTGTCGTTCGCCGCATAGGCCCACATCAGCGCGGCGAAGGCGATGCCGACGGCGACCAGGCCCGCGGTGGCGAGCGGCGCGCCCGCGGCCATCAGCCGCGCGTCGCCGCGCTGCGCGCCGATCAGCGGCAGCGCCGACTGCGCGAGCGCCAGCAGCAGCGCGAGGATGAGGGCGAAATGGCCGAGTTCGGGGATCATGAGCCGCTCCGCGCGCTTCTCGTCATGAGCCGCTCCGCGCGCGTCTCGTCATGAGCCGCTCCGCGGCGGGGCCGGCCGGCCGGGGTCGAGCGTGTTCCACTGCGCCGGCGGCGGCGCGGCGCCCTGCGCCGGGTTCCAGTGGCCGGCGCGCTTCAGCGCATCCGCCACCTCGGGGGGCATGTAGGTCTCGTCGTGTCGGGCCAGCACCTCGCGCGCGCGGAACACGCCGTCGGGGCCCAGCACGCCCTGCGTCACCACGCCCTGGCCCTCGCGGAACAGGTCGGGCAGGACGCCGGTGAACACCACGGGGATCGCGTTCGCGCCGTCGGTCACGCGGAAGCGGATGGCCGGGCGGCCCTGGTATTCGCCCTGGCGCTGCACGCTGCCCTCCTCGACCAGCCCGCCCAGGCGGAAGGCGCGCCCCTCCGCCGGCGGGTTCGCCAGGATGTCGGAGGGCGAGAAGAAGAAGACGAGAGTGTCGCGGAAGGCCGTCAGCGTCAGCGCGGTGGCCGAGCCGAGGCCGAGCGCGCAGAGCATGACGATCCAGAGGCGGCGGCGCTTGCGGGTCATGCCGCGCCCCGCCCGCGCTGCTCGAGCCGCGCCAGCGCGCGCTTCGCCGCCCGGTGCCGCCAGGACGCCACCGCCGCCAGCGCGGCGAAGGCGCCCAGCGTGGCCGCCCAGCTCAGCGTCACATGCCACCAGTGCCAGCTCATGCCTGGGCCTCCCGCATCGGGGCGGGCGCGGCCTCGGCGCGGGGTAGAGCGAAAACCTGTCGCAGCCACACAACCCCCTTCCCCC
>JBKBSR010000441.1:0-2066 GCA_046291055.1 Roseococcus sp. | reverse complement strand
ACGATGGCCAGCCCCACCACCCACCCCGCGCGCCGGGTGCAGCGCCGCGCGATAGCCGGGCGAGAGGCGCGGCAGCAGCGCCCCAATCAGCAGCGCGCGCCGCCCCGGCGCCCAGAGCGCCTCGAGCCCCGCCGCGGCGCGCAGCACCGCGTGCATCCGGTCATGCGAGGCGATGCCGCGCGCCTCGAGGAAGGCGCGTTCCGGCAGGGCGAGGCCGAACTCGCGCGCCGCCTCGTCGAGGACGGCGCCGCTCACGGCCCGTCCTTCTTCTTCGCGGTCTTCTTCGCCGCCGGCGCCGCGCCGGGAAGCACGGGCGCGTCGGGCTTGCCGCCCGCGCGCAGCGGGCCGAGCTCCCTGCCCGCCGCTGCGATGGCGGCGCCATAGCCGGGCAGGGAGAGCAGCATGGGCCAGAGCTTGCGGGCCAGATCCTCTCCGGCCTTGCTGTCGGTCGGGTAGTGGACGCCGGCCACCTCCCGGTTCTCCGCCACGCGCCGCGCCAGGCGGTCGAGGAAGGCGAGCGGCATCGCGGCCCCCGCGCCGGCCTGCCGGTACGCCTCGCCGGCGCTGAGGGCGATGAGGTGCGACTGCAGCGCGTGATTGGAGGGGAAGGCCGCGTGCGGCGGCGTGGCGATCACCGGGGCGAGCGCCGGATACACCTGCACCGGGCGCGGGCGCTTGTATCGGTCCTTCCAGTACATCCCCGCCATCTGCCCGATCAGGATGGCCCCGCTGACGAGCGTGGCCATGGCGCGGCCGCCGCCGAGCAGACGCAGCCACCAGGCGTCGAAGGCATCCGCCTGCACGATGATCTCGCCCAGCCTCTCGCCGCGCAGCAGCGCCTTCTGCAGGACATCGCGCAAGTCGGCCTTGAGGACCGTCTCCTCCTCGCCCGGGGTCGCGGGGTCGTAGCCGAGCGGCAGCGCATAGGCGGCCTCCTCGCGCCTCGGCCACCAGGCGGCCGCGAACTCCGCGAGCAGGAGCTGCGCGGCGAGCGCGGGCGCGAAGGCGGTGTCGGGAAAGCGCGCGCCGAGGATGAGCGGCAGGCTCGCGGGCTTCGCCTCCAGGAAGCCGTCGGTCACCAGCGCATGGCCGCCGCCGGCCATGCCGCCATGGGTGCCGCCATTGGTGCCGCCGTTGGTGCCGCCATTGCCGAAGAAGAAGCCCATCGCCTGCCTGCCTTGCTGGGTCGGGATCGCATCACGCCGGCAGCCCCGCCACCAGCATGCCATCGGCCAGAAGCCGCCGCAGCGCGGGGTCGCGGAAGGCCTGGCGCGCCATCATCGGGCCGACGCGGAAGTCGGGCTCCACCTCCAGCACCCGCTGGGCGAGCTCCCGCGCCGCGCGGGTGCGGCCGAGCGCGACCAGCGCGGCGGCCGTGACGCGCAGATTGGAGGTGTAGCGCGGGTTCGCCGCCGCGGAGCGCAGCCCGCGCTCGGCCGCCCGCTCCATGTCGCCGGCGGCGAAATGGGCGATGGCGGCGAAATGCTCGTAGCGGAACAGCAGCGGATCCTCGGGCGAGAGCCGGATCGCGCGCTCGGCCCGGCGCACCGCCTCCCGCCCGTCGCCGAGAAAGGCGAAGGTGGGGGCGCTCCACATCCAGGCCTCGGAGTCGTTGGGCGCGGCCTCCAGCGCCCGGTCGAACAGTGGCGTCGCGTCCTCGTGGCGCTGCTCGAAGATGGTGCGGTTGTGGCCGAGCATGGCGAGCGCCCGCGCATGGCCCGGATCGAGCGCCAGGGCCTGGCGCGCGGCGGCGAGCAGGCCGGCCTGGTCCGCCGCACGGTCGGGCGACCATCCCTGGCCGAGGCGCAGGCTGTGCCAGTCCGCGAGCGTGGCATGGGCGGCGGCGAAGCCCGGATCCAGCGCGATGGCCTGGCGCAGCAGCCCCGCCGCCTGCTCGAAGGGTTCGCGCTCCATGCGGAAGATCAGCGCGCGCGCCTGCAGCAGCAGGTGATAGGCCGCGAGATCCCCGGGCGTGCGGCGCCGCGCGGAGCGCAGCTCTGTCACCCGCACACGCGGACCCAACGTGTGTGGGACCACACCCGCGATCCCTTTCTCCGCGGCAAAGG
>JBKBSR010000440.1:0-2066 GCA_046291055.1 Roseococcus sp. | reverse complement strand
CGCCTGCCCGATCTGCCCACCGGAGCGGCGGTGGTGCTGGCCGGGCTGGCGATCTTCGGCGCGGCCGCGCTGGCGGGGCGCAGGCGGGGGCGGGGCGCATGAGCGAGTTCCTGCAGCTCGACCTGCCGCCGCTGCTCGCCGCCATGCTGGCCGGCGGAACCTGCGGGCTGCTGGGCAGCTTCCTGGTGCTGCGGCGCGAGAGCCTGCTGGGCGATGCGCTCTCCCACGCCGTGCTGCCGGGCATCGTGCTCGGCTTCGCGCTGACCGGGCTGCGCAGCGCCTGGCCCATGCTGGCGGGCGCGCTGGTGGCGGCGCTGCTGGCCACCGCCGCCATCGCCTGGGTGCGGCGGGCGGCGCGGCTCGATCCCGGCACGGCGACGGGCCTCGTCTTCACCGGCTTCTTCGCCGCGGGCCTCGTGCTGCTGGAGGTGACGGGCGCGCGCAACGCCGATCTCGACCTGGACTGCGTGCTGTTCGGCCAGCTCGAGACGCTGGTGTGGCTGGAGGCGCGCGGCCTCTCCTCGCTGCTCGATCCGGCGGCGCTGGCGGGGCTGCCGCGGCAGCTCGGGCTGCTGGCCGGGGTGGCGCTGGCGGCGCTGCTCTTCGTGCTCGGCTTCTGGCGCACGCTCAGGCTGATCGCCTTCGACCCGGACTTCGCCCGCAGCCTGGGGCTGCGCGTGAGTGGCTGGGAGGTGGCGCTGAACCTGATGATCGCCGCCGCCGCCGTGGCCGCCTTCGAGAGCGTGGGCAGCATCCTCGCCGTCGCGCTGCTGGTCTGCCCCGCCGTGGCCATGCGCCTGCTGACCGACCGCTACGGCGCGCAGATCTGGGGGGGCGCCGCGCTGGGCGCGGGGCTGGGCGCGGCGGGGGTGCTGCTGGCCGGGCCCCTGCCGGCGGCGCTCGGCGCGGGCGTCGCGCTCAATGCCGCGGGGCTGATCGGCACGCTGGGCGGGCTTGCGGTGGCCGCCGCGCTGCTGCTGCGCCGCGCCTGATCAGGCCCGCGGCCGCCGCCAGATGCGCCAGAGCTGCCAGAGGAAGAACAGCCCCACCGCCGCCACGAGGAGTTTCCCCACCGGGTCCACATAGCCCTCGATGTGGCGGAACCCCTCCTCCAGCACATAACCGAGCACGGCCAGCCCCCCCACCCAGAGCGTGCTGCCAAGCGTGGTCCAGTAGTAGAACACCTTGCGCGGCATCTCGATCAGCCCGGCGGGCACCGAGATCACGGTGCGGATGCCCGGCATCATGCGCCCGAGGAACACGGCCACCGGCCCCCAACGGCGCAGCGTGGCCTCGGCCTTGTCGAGATCCTCGTCCAGCACGCCGATCCAGCGGCCGTAGCGCGCGCAGAGCCGCCTGGTGCGCGCCGTGCCGAAGGCGCGCGCCGCCTCGAACCACACGGCATTGCCCGCCAGCGTGCCCGCCACCCCCGCGGCGATCACCCAGGGCAGCGAAAGCTCGCCCCGCGCGGCGACGAAGCCCGCCAGCGGCATGATGAACTCCGAGGGGATGGGGGGGAACAGGTTCTCCAGGAACATCAGGGCGAAGACGCCGGCATAGCCCGCCGCCGCCACCCAGCTCGTGATCATGTCCATCATGGCTCATCGCTCCGGAAGAGCGACAGGGTCACATGCCGCCCGCGTGACACGTTGAAGCCCGACACCTGGCCGAGCGGAACAAGGGCGAGGCCGCGCGCCGCCGCCGCCCGGCGGAAATCGGCCTCATGGCGGTTGCCCACCGCGACCACGCGGCCGGGCGCCTCGGCCAGGAAGCCCGCCGCCGCCTCGCCCGTCCCGAGCAGGCGCAGCGCGCCGCCGATGGCGAAAAGGGTGGAGGGCTCGGCATGGCCGAGGATGCCGAAACGCGCGGGATCGAGCCCGGGCGCGGCGCGCTCCAGCTCGGCCGCCAGGCGCGGGCCGATCCACAGCGCCTCGATGCGCGGGAGGGTGAGCTGGGTGATGGCGGCGTAGAGCGGCGCGGCGCAGAGCAGCGCCAGCACCGCCGCCCGCGCCCAGGCCGCCGCGCGCAGCGCCCGGAAGGAGAGCCAGACCAGCGCCCCCGCCGCC
>JBKBSR010000082.1:0-10658 GCA_046291055.1 Roseococcus sp. | reverse complement strand
CCCTACAAGCGCATCGAGCTGGTGGCCGAGGCCTTCCGCGTCCTGCCCGACCAGCGCCTGATCGTGGTGGGCGACGGGCCTTCCGCCCCCCTCGTGCGCGCCGCCGCCGCCGGCGCGCCCAACATCGAGCTGCGCGGCCGCGTGCCGCAGGCGGAGCTGGTGGCGCTGCTGCAGGGCGCGCGCGCCTTCGTCTTTCCCGCCGAGGAGGATTTCGGCATCGGCATGGTGGAGGCGCAGGCGGCCGGCGCGCCGCTCATCGCCTTCGCCCGCGGCGGCGCGGAGGACATCGCCACACCCGAGACGGGCCTGCTCTTCCCCGAGCAGAGCGCCGAGGCGATCCGCGCCGCGGTGCGCGCCTTCCTCGCGCGCGAGGCGGAGTTCCGCCCCGAGGCCTGCCGCGCCAACGCGCTGCGCTTCTCCATCCCGCGCTTCCGCGAGGGGCTGGCCGCGGCGGTGGCGCGGGCGATGGAGGCGCGCGCGTGATCTCGCTCGTCGTCGCCACCCGCGGCCGGGTGGAAGAGATCGGCCTGCTGCTCGAGAGCCTGCTCGAGGGCCAGCGCGCGGCCTTCGAGGTGATCCTCGTGGACCAGAACGGGGACGGGCGGCTCGATGCGCTGCTCGCGCGCTACGCGGACCGCCTGCCGCTGACCCATCTGCGGATGGAGCGCGCCAACGCCAATGCCGGGCGCAACCTCGGCCTGCGCCATGCCCGCGGCGACATCGTGGCCTTCCCCGACGACGACTGCGTGATGCCGCCGGGCACGCTCGCGCGGGTGCGCCTCGCCTTCGACAGCGACGGCAGCCTTTCGGTGCTGACGGGGCCCGCCGCGGCGCCGGGCGGCGGGCTCGGCTCCGGCCGCTGGAACACGGAGCGCGGGCCGATCACGCTCGAGAATGTCTGGACCAGCGTGATCGAGTTCAACCTCTGGATCCGGCGGGAGGCGGCGCTGCGGCTCGGCGGCTTCGACGAGGCGATGGGCCCGGGCGCGCGCTTCGGCAGCGCCGAGGGCAATGACCTGGTCTGCCGCGCCCTGGCCGCGGGGCTGCACGCCCGCTACGCGCCGGAGCTGCGCGTGGTGCACCCCGACAAGCGCCTCTCGCGCGAGGCGGCGCGGCGGGCGGGGCGCTACGGGCTCGGCCTCGGCTTCGCGCTGCGCCGGCATGGCGCGCCGATCCGGCTGCGCCTCGCCTTCCTCGTCCGTCCGCTCGGCGGGGCGCTGCTCGCGCTGCTGCGGCTGAACCTGCTGCACGCCTGGTATTACCTCGCCACCTTCCAGGGCCGGCTGCGCGGGATGCTCGCCCGCCCCCTGCCCTGGCCCCAGCCGCTGGAGCCGCTCGCGTGAGGATCGCCGTCGGCATCGCCACGCGCGGGCGCGCGGCCATTCTGGGCGAGGTGCTGGAGGAGCTGCGCCGCCAGACCCGCCGGCCCGACCGCCTGCTCGTCTGCCATGTGACGGAGGAGGATGTGGCCGGCCTGCCCGCCCGCTTCCCGGAGGCGGAGTTCCTGGTCCAGAATCCGGGCGGGCTGCCGCGCCAGCGCAACCGCATCCTCGACGCGGCGGCCGACTGCGACCTGCTGCTCTACCTCGACGACGATTTCCTGCCCGCGCCCGACTGGCTTGCGGTGCTGGAGGCGGTGATGCGCGCGCATCCCGACTGCGCGGTGGCCACGGGCACGGTGATCGCCGATGGCGCGAAGGGGCCGGGCATCGGGGTGGCGGAGGGGCGGGCGCTGCTCGCGGCCGATGCGCCGCCCGCCGATCCGCTCGCCGTCGCGCCGCATTTCAACGGCTATGGCTGCAACATGGCGCTTCGCCTCGCGCCCATGCGCGCGCACGGGCTGCGCTTCGACGAGCGCCTGCCGCTCTACGCCTGGTACGAGGACATCGACCTCACGCGGCGGCTGCTGCCGCATGGGCGCATCCTGCGCCTCGCGGGCGCGCGCGGCGTGCATCTCGGCGCGAAGTCGGGGCGGGTGCCGGGCATCCGGCTCGGCTACAGCCAGGTGGTGAACCCGATCTACCTCGCCCGCAAGGGCAGCTTTCCCTGGAGCCACGCCCTGCCCTCGGCGGCGCGGCATTGCCTGAAGAACCTGCTGATGAGCCCCTGGCCCGAACCGGAGGTGGACCGCTGGGGCCGCTTCAAGGGCAACATGATCGGGCTGTGGGATGTGCTGCGCGGCCGCGCCGCGCCGGAGCGGATCCTCGAGCTGTGATCTACGGCGCCGGGAACAGCGCGCTGCTGCGCCCCAGCAGCCAGTAGGCCAGCAGCCCCACATATTCGCGCACCGCCCACTCCGCCTGCCCCAGGCGGAAGCTGAAGGGCGGGTCGAACCAGCCGCGCCCGCCGGGCTGCGTCGAGTAGTTCACGGGCCAGGGCGTGATCTCCCACCCCGCGCGGCGGAAGCAGCCCACCGAGCGCGGCATGTGGCTCGCGGAGGTGACGAGCAGCCAGACCTCGCCGGGGCGCGGGCGCAGCAGCGCGCGGGAGAGGGTGGCGTTCTCCCAGGTGTTGCGGCTCTCGGCCTCGAAGATCACGCGCGGGCCCTCGAGGCCGAGCGCGGCGAAGAGCCGGCGGGCCACATCGGCCTCCGTCATCTCCCCGGGCGCGAGGCCGGCCGAGCCGCCGGTGAAGACGATGCGCGCCTCGGGGAAGCGGCGGGAGAGCGCCACCGCCTCGGTCATGCGCTCGGCCGCGCCGTTCAGCGCGGGGATGCCGCGCGCCAGCGTGAGCTGCTGCTCCACCGCCCCGCCGAGGACGATCACGCCATCCACCCGCGCGGGCGGCGGCGGGCGGGGGAAGCGGTCCTCGAGCGGCAGGGTGAGCCAGGCGGAGAGCGGCGTGAGCAGCACGGCGGCGAACCAGGAGAGGCCGAGGAAGGCAGGCCAGCGCCCCCAGCGCCGCCCCGCTGCCATGAGCGCCACGCCCAGGCAGGCGAGGAAGAGCATGAAGGTGTTGGGCCGCGCGAAGAGCCAGAACAGCTTGGAGGCGGCGAAGAGCAGATCCTCCATCAGTCGGGCTCCAGCAGGCGGTAGAGTTCGACGGCGCCGCGCTCCTCCACGAAGCTCGCGGCGAGTTCGTAGTGCTCCTCGATCGCCTCGGTCAGCATGGCCATGGCCGAGGGGCGCATGGAGAACCACTCGCTGCGGTCGAGCACGATGAATCGCGGCCGCGCGGCCAGGATGCGCGCCACCTCCGCATCCGTGTCCACGCCGGCCAGGCTGCCGAAGCTGCCGGTGAGATGGACGGGGAAGGGAAAGCGCGTGGGCAGGGCGGCGCGCGTGAGGAAATACACCACGGGCTGGTAGTTGGCGACGAAGATGGTCTCGCCGGGGCGCAGCTCGTCGTTCACGATGGCGGCGATGCGGCGCGGCGCATCGGGCGAGCCCATGGCGAAGCCGCGGTGAAGGCGCGACTGCAGATCGCCCCCCAGGATGTCGAGCGCCACCAGCGCCGCGAGGCCGAGCGCGAGCGGCGCGGCGCGCGCCCCGGCGAGGAGCCGCGCCGCCGCGAAGAGCCCCACCCCCGCGAGCAGCGAGAGCGGCGGCAGCAGGATCAGGAAGTAGTGCGGGAAGAAATGCCCCGGCCCCACCACCGCGAGCAGCCCCACCAGAAGCCAGCAGAGCCCGAACAGGGCGAGGCGGCGCAGCCTGTCGTCGGGCAGGCGCAGCAGCAGAAGCGGCAGCAGCAGCCCGAGCACGAGCAGCCAGCGCAGCGCCAGCGCCGTGGTGACGATGCGGTAGAGCGCCGTCTCCAGCGTCACGCCGGCGGCCGCATAGACGAAGGGCGCGAGCAGTGTGGCCTCGGCCCATTCCGCGAACCCGCCGCGCAGCGCATAGACGAACCCCGCGAGCGCGGTGGGCGCGAGGCACATCCCGAGATAGGCGCCCGCGGCCAGGATCAGGCTGCGCCAGCGCCGCGCGCGCAGCCAGGGCCAGGCGAGCAGCGCGAAGGCGAGGCACCCCTCCGGCGCCACCACCGGCTTGATGACGAGGGCGAGGCCGATCAGCGCCCCCATGCCGAGCAGCCGAGGCCAGGGCGGCCCCCCGGCCAGCGCGAGGGCGAGGGCGGAGACGACGAGGGGGGCGAAGAGGATCTCCGTGTTGGAGGAGAGCCCGCCCAGCAGGATGCTGTGCCCCGCATAGAGCGCGGCCGACGCGAAGCCGAGCGCGCGCCCGCCGCCCATCACCCGCACCAGGGCGATGAGCGCATAGCCCGTGGCGGCGACGCAGATGACGCCGAGCAGCCGCACGGTGGCGATGCTCTCGCCGAAGGCGAGGAAGGCGAGGGCGATCACAGCCGGCGCGCCCACCGGGTGCATGTCCCACACCCCGGTGATGGGCCAGTTGCCGCGCAGCCATTCCCGGGCCTGGAGGATGTAGAGGCTCTCGTCCCAGTCGATCACCGAGGGCAGGAAGGAGGCCCAGCGCAGCCCCGCCACCAGCAGCGGCAGCAGCAGCAGGGCCGCGATCCAGGCGCGGCGGCCGGTCTCCGGGCGCGGGGGCTCGTTCATGGGCGCAGATAGGCGGGGCGGCGGGGCGGCGGCAACGGGGGGCTGCGCGCGCGCGCATCGGGCCGCCCGCGCGCGCAGGGATGGGGGCTCATGGACGGGCGTGGACGGCGAGGCTAGGGTCGCGCGCCCATGACCGCCAGACCGCCCAAGGCCCCGCCCATCGCGCCCCATCCTGGCCTCGAGATCCTGGCCGACGAGGTGGTCTGGTCCGGCCGCTTCCCGCTGCAGCGCGTGCGCTTCGCCCACCGGCGCTTCGACGGCGCGCGCTCGCGCGAGCTGACATGGGAGCTGTGGCGGCGCGGCCAGGGCGTGGCCATGCTGCCCTACGACCCCTGGACCGACCGCGTGGCGATGATCGAGCAGTTCCGCCTGCCGGTGCATGCGGCGGGGCTCGACCCCATCCACCGCGAATGCATCGCGGGGCTGCTGGAACAGGGCGAGGATCCCGCCGAGGCCGCGCTGCGCGAGGCCGAGGAGGAGGCCGGGCTGCGCCCCGACCGGCTGGAATCCATCGGCCGCTTCATGCTGATGCAGGGCGGTTGCGACGAGCTGATGCACCTCTACTGCGGCCGCGCGCGGCTGCCCGAGCGGGCCGCGGCCCATCACGGCCTCGCCGAGGAGGGCGAGGACATCCGCGTGCTGATCGGCCCCGCCGAGGAGGCCTTCGCCGCGCTGGACGCGAACGCGATCCAGAACGCCACCGCCGCGCTCTGCCTCCACTGGCTGCGCCGGAACCGCGCGCGGCTGAGGGATGAATGGACCAGGGAATGACCGAACCGCTGTTCCGCGCCGACGCCTATCTCGCCGAGACCCCGGCGCGCGTCCTGAGCGCCGGCCCCGAGGGCGTGGTGCTCGACCGCAGCGTGTTCTACCCGCGCGCCGGCGGCCAGCCCGGGGATTCGGGGCTGCTGCTCTGGCCGGGGGCCGAGGCCCCGGTCACGGAGGCGGTCAAGGGCGAGGGCGAGGCCATCCTGCACCGCCTGCCCGAGGGCGCCCCCCTGCCCGCCCCCGGCACGGAGGTGCTCGCCCGGCTCGACTGGGGGCGGCGGCACCGGCACATGCGCATGCACAGCACCCTGCACCTGCTGTGCAGCCTGATCCCGGGCGCGGGCGTCACGGGCGGGCAGATCGGCGCGGAGAAATCCCGCCTCGACTTCGACCTGGCCGAGCCGCCGGCGAAGGACTGGCTCACCGAGCGCCTGAACGCGCTGATCGCCGAGAACCACCCCATCGGCGAGCGCTGGATCACCGAGGCCGAGCTCGACGCCAACCCGGGCCTGGTGCGCACCCTCTCGGTGCAGCCGCCGCGCGGGGCGGGGCGCATCCGCCTCGTGCGCATCGGCCCCGAGGAGGCGCCGGTGGACCTGCAGCCCTGCGGCGGCACCCATGTGCGGAGCACGCGCGAGATCGGCCGCGTCGAGGTGGTGAAGCTCGAGAGCAAGGGCCGGCAGAACCGCCGCATCAGCATCGCGCTGCTGGAGGGATAGGATGGAGGATCTGGTCGGCACGGAGTGGCTGGCGGCGCAGCTCGGCGCGCCCGATCTCCTCGTCTTCGATGCGACGAAATACCTGCCCAACGAGCCCTTCGACGCGAAAGCGCTGTTCGTCGAGGCGCACATCCCCGGCGCGCACTACTTCGACATAGACCTGGTGGCGGACCCCGAGGCCAGCCTGCCGCACATGGCCCCCACCGCCGCCCGCTTCGAGAAGCTGATGGGCGCGATGGGCGTCTCCAACGACCACCGCGTGGTGTTCTACGACCAGAAGGGGCTGCAATCCTCGGCGCGCGGCTGGTGGCTGCTGCGCCTGTTCGGCCATGCGAAGGTGGCGGTGCTGGACGGGGGGCTGCCCAAGTGGCGGCGCGAGGGCCGCGCGCTGGCCTCCGGCGCGCCGGCCGCCCCGCACCCCGCGACCTACCGCGCGAGCCTGCATGCGCGGCGGATCGCGGGCATCGGCGATGTGCAGCGCGTGCTGGCCGACGGTTCGGCCCTGGTGCTGGACGCGAGGGCGGCCGGCCGCTTCGCCGGCACCGCGCCCGAACCCCGGCCCGGCCTGCCCTCGGGGCACATGCCGGGGGCGGCGAACCTGCCCTTCACCGAGCTCTTCGCCCCCGATGGCACCATGCTGCCGCCGGCGGCGCTGCGCGCGCGCTTCGCCGCGGCGGGCGCGACGGAAGGGCGCGCCCTCGTCACCTCCTGCGGCACCGGCGTCACCGCCTGCGTCCTGGCGCTGGGCGCCGTGCGCGCGGGGCTTTCCGAACCCGCCGTCTATGACGGCTCCTGGACCGAATGGGCGAGCCGCCCCGACACCGAGAAGGTCACCGACTGATGCCCGACGACACGCACCGCCGCCACGGTTTCCGCACCCGCATGAGCCATGCCGGGCGCGCGGGCGTGCGCATCCATGGCTTCGTGAACCCGGCGGTGCATCGCGGCTCCACCGTGCTCTTCCCCTCCTGCGAGGCGCGGCGCGCGGGGGCGGCGAAGCGCTACGAGCAGTTCATGACCTACGGCACCCAGGGCGGGCCCACCCATTACGCGCTCGAGGACGTGATCGCCGAGATCGAGGGCGGCAGCCGCTGCACCATCGTCGGCACCGGGCTCGCGGCGGTGACGCTGCCGCTGATGGCCTATCTCAGGACGGGCGACCACTGCCTGATGCCCGACAGCGTCTATGGCCCCGCGCGCAACGTCGCGAACACGCTGCTGGCGAACTGGGGCATCGAGACGACTTTCTACGACCCCTGCGTGGACGAGGCGGGCATGCGCGCCCTGCTGCGCCCCAACACGAAGGTGGTCTATACCGAAAGCCCCGGCTCCCACACCTTCGAGATCCAGGACATCCCGGCCATCGCGCGCGCCGCGCACGCGCATGGCGCGAAGGTGCTGATGGACAACACCTGGGGCATCCACAGCTTCCAGCCCTTCGCGCATGGCGTGGACGTCTCGATCCAGGCGCTGACCAAGTATGTGGGCGGCCATTCCGACATCCTGCTCGGCAGCGTGACGGTGAACAGCGAGGAGGATCACCTGATCGTCCGCGCCGCCGCCTCCGCCATCGGCCACTACGCCTCGCCCGACGACGTGTGGCTCGCGCTGCGCGGCGTGCGGACCATGCCCATCCGCCTCAAGGCGCAGGAGGCGGCCAGCATCGAGGTGGCGCGCTGGCTGGAGGCGCAGCCGCAGGTGAAGCAGGTGCTGCACCCCGCCCTGCCCTCGCACCCGCAGCACCACCTCTTCCTGCGCGACTTCCAGGGCGGCTGCTCGCTGTTCGGCGTGGTGCTGCAGCCGCGCTACGGCGAGGCGGAGATGTTCCGCTTCGTGGATTCGCTGACGCTGTTCGGCATCGGCGCCTCCTGGGGCGGCTACGAGAGCCTCGCCATCCCCACCACGGGCTTCATCACCCGCACCGCCGGCACCGGCGACTATGGCGGGCCGATGGTGCGCATCCACATCGGCCTCGAGGATGTGGCGGACCTGATCGCCGACCTCGAGCGCGGGCTGGCCGCGCTGGGCTGAGGCCCGCATCAGCCCCGCGGATGGCCGAAGCCCTGGCGCAGCCACGCGATGAGGCGCGCGGGGCGCGCCAGGCGCTGGGCGGCGCGGGCGGCGGGCAGCGCCTCGCCCTCGGGCGGCGCGAGGCGGATGCGCTCCGCCCCCTCCGGCGCGGGGGCCGCCGTCACCACCACCACGCGCGGCAGGGCGGCGCGCAGCAGCGCGATCAGCCGGCGCAGCTCCTCGGCCTCGAGCGCGGCCACGCCCTCGGCCACCAGCACCAGGGCGGGGCGGGCCAGCAGCAGCCGCGCGAAGGCGAGGCGCAGCCGCTCGGGCTCCTCCAGCACGGCGCCCCAGGCCGCCTCCTCGTCGAGCCGCGCGCAGAGGGCGCCGAGCCCCACCCCCTCCAGCGCCGCCACCAGGGCCGGGCGCGGCGCCTCGCCCGAGGGGTCGAGCAGCCGGGCGAGCGGCCCCTCCGGCAGCCAGGGCGGGCGGGACCAGACGGCGCACTGCTCCGGCGCCGGCGCGGCGATACGCCCCCGCCCCCAGGGCCAGAGCCCCGCCAGCGCGGCCAGCAGCGCCGCGGCGGCGGGCGGCGGCCCCTCCAGCCCCGCCAGCGTCCCGGGCGGCAGGGCGAAGGAGAGCGGCGCGGCCAGCGGCGCGCCCGAGGCCGCGCAGAGCGCGAGCCCCTCCACCGCCACCCCGCCGCCCTCCGGCGCCGTGCGCGCAATCCCGCCCTCCGCCCCCGCTCCGGCCGCGGCCTCGGCCAGCGCCAGCAGCCGTTCGGCCGAGGCGTGCCATTCCGCGAGCCGCGCCGTGTTGTCCACCGGCCAGGAGAGGGCCGCGACCGCCTGCTGGAAGCCCTGGCCGATCTGCACCAGCACGCCGAGCGAGATCTCGCCCGCGAGGTAGCGCGGCGCCGAGACGAGCAACGGCAGCACGGGCGCGATGCTGGTGTAGGCGGACTGGAACCCCAGCAGGTTGCGCAGCCCCGCCGTCTGCCGCCGCCAGGCCTCGCCCAGCGCGGCGAAGCGCGCCTGCGCCGCGCCGCGCGCCTCGCCCTCGCCGCGGGCCAGCGCCAGCGCCTCGGCCTCGTCGCGCGCGCGCATGAGGGCCGAGCGCAGCTCCGCCTCCGCCCGCTGACGCTCCTCGGTGGCGCGGGCGAGCGGCCGGCCCAGCGCGAAGGCGGCCGCCGCCCCCGCCAGCGCATAGAGCAGCGCGAGCCAGACCATGTGGCCCGGCACGGGCAGGCCGAAGACCTCCACCTCGCCCGAAAGCGCCCAGAGCAGCCCGATGAAGGCGCCGAGCAGCATCAGCGCGTAGAGCAGCGTGGCGATCAGCTCCACCGCGTGCTCGGTGGCGATGCGGATGTCCTCGGCGATGCGCCCGTCCGGGTTGTCCGGCGCGTCGGCGAGCTGGGCGAGGCGCCATTGCCGCCCCTCGGCGAGCCAGGCGCCCAGCAGCCCGGCCGTCAGCGCCCGGCGCCAGCCCAGCGCCAGGCCCCGCCGCGCCTCCAGATGCGCCGCGTTGCTGACCACCACGCCCAGCACCAGCGCCCCGAACAGCCCCACCGCCCCCCAGAGCGAGGCGGCGTCGCGGTTGTCCAGCGCGTCGAAGAGGCTGGCGCTCCAGAAGTTCAGCGCGACGACGAGCAGCACCTGCACCGCCGTCAGCAGCACCAGCAGGGCGAAGGCGGCGAGGGTGCGCCGCCGCGCGAGCCAGGCCCGCGAGAGGCCGAGGAAGCCGCCGAGCGCGGAGGCATGCGCCCCCTCCGCGCTCATCCGCGCACCGCCACGCCTGCCGCCTCCAGCGCCTGCCAGGCCGCCGCCCCGTCGGGCGCGAAGCGGATCAGGTCGAGGTCCGCCGGCTCGATCATGTCGGCCTCCACCAGCCTCTGCCAGCCGATGACGCCGCGCCAGAAGGCCTCGTCCACCAGCACCACCGGGGCCGCCCCCATGCGGCCGGTCTGGCGGAGGGTGAGGATCTCGAACAGCTCGTCCAGCGTGCCGAAGCCGCCGGGGAAGACCACCAGCGCCCGCGCGCGCATGGCCAGATGCAGCTTGCGGATGGCGAAGTAGTGGAACTGGAACGTCAGTTCGCGCGTGGTGTAGCGGTTGGGCGCCTGCTCGCGCGGCAGGCGGATGTTGAAGCCGATGGCGGGCGCCCCGGCCTCGCGCGCGCCGCGGCAGGCGGCCTCCATGATGCCGGGCCCGCCGCCGGTGGCGATCACGTTGTCGCGCCAGCCGCCCACGGGATGCAGCGCGCCCCCGCGTTCGGAGGCGAGGCGACCGAAGGCCCGCGCCTCGGCATACCAGCGCGGCTGCGCGCCCGGCCCGTCCTCGCGCACGCGCGAGCCGCCGAAGACCACGATGGTGGAGCGGATGCCCGCGGCGCGCAGCGCCTCCTCGGCCTTCATCTGCTCGAGCTGCAGCCGCACCCCGCGCGCGGCGGGGCTGCGCAGGAATTCGTGATCCAGCAGCGCGAGGCGGTAGCTCGGCCAGTCCTTCGCGCGGCGGCCTCTGGTCATGCTCCCTCCGGTGCGCGGCTGGCGAAGCGGACGAGCGGCGCTATGCTGCCAAAAACAGAGGAGATGAGGGAGGACGCACCGCACGGTCACACCTCGCGTCTGCGGCGCCGCCCCCACCGTGGCG
>JBKBSR010000081.1:0-10695 GCA_046291055.1 Roseococcus sp. | reverse complement strand
GCCCTGCTGCCCGCCATCTCGATCGGCCGCGGCGCGCCGCCTGGGGCGATGTGGCACGCGGCGGAGGAGGCCTCGCCCGAGGCACTGCCACCCCGCGCCGCATCGCCCACGGACCAGCCGCGCCGCTTCGGCCAGCTCTGGGACGCCTGGCAGGCGGGCTTCCTCGGCTTCGCGCGGCACGGGCTCTCCGCCCGCCGCTTCGAGCGCGCGCTGCTCGGCCTGTCCGAGCGGCTGCTCTGGGCCGTGCCCTCCTCCACCGTGGACCAGCCGGACATCTCGCTGCACGAGCACGCCCGCGCCGTCGCCGCCATCGCCGCGGCGCTGGCCGCCTGGCACGCGGCGCACGGGATCACGGAGGTCGCCGCGGTGAGGGACCGCGCGCGGCCCAAGTTCCGCCTCGCCGCGCTCGACCTCTCGGGCATCCAGAAGGCGCTGTTCCGGCTCGAAGGCCAGAGGGGCGCAAGCCGCATCCTGCGCGCGCGCTCCTTCCTCATGGGCCAGACGGTGGAGGCGGCGCTCGATCTGCTGCTCGAGGAACTCGGCCTGCCCTTCTCCTCGGTGCTGCTGGACGCGGGCGGCAAGGCGGAGCTGCTGCTGCCCGATCTGCCCGATCTCGAGACGCGGCTCGCGGCGGCGCGCGCGCGGCTCGACACCTGGATGGTGAAGCATTGGCAGGGCGACCTCGCGCTGATCCTCGCCGCCGGCCCGCCCTTCGCCGCTGAGCAGTTCCTCCGCCGCGGGCAGGACGGCGCGGTGGCCGAGGGCTACCGGCAGGAGCGCGCGAGGCTCGCCGCCGCGCTGGACGAGGCGAAGCTGCGCCCGCTCGCCGGCTGGTCGGGCGGCGAGGGCCTGCTCGGCACCGGCGTGATCGCCGCGCCCTTCCATGCGGCGCGCGGCGCCTGCGCGAGCTGCGGCGTGCGGCCCGCGGTGGTCGAGACGGCGCTGGACGGCGCCTGGCGCTGCCTGGTCTGCGACGCCGCCTCCCGCATCGGCCAGCGCCTGCCGAAGGCGGAGGGCTTCGCGCGGCTGGAGGCCGCGGCCGAGGCCGAGGCCGAGGAGGCGCCCGCCGCCCTGCCCGGGGGCCTGCGCCTCGCCCCCAGGCCCGAGCGCGGCCTGGCGGCGCGGGCCTGCTTCGCCTTCGCGCGCGAGGGCGCGGGCAGCGCCGTCTTCCGCGCACCCGCCTACGTGCCGCTGGTCGCCGATCCCGAGGACCGGCGCTACGCCCATGCCGGCATCCCGACGGAGGAGCGCGGCGAGGCGGGCGATCTCACGACCTTCGCGCAGATCGGCGCGGAGGCGCTGGAGGCGCAGGACGGCGGCATCCGCGGCCGCGACCTGCTCGGCATCGTCAAGGCGGATGTGGACCATCTCGGCCGCATCTTCGCCGACGGGCTGGGGCGGGACCGCTCGCCGGCGCGCGTGGCGCAGCTCTCGCGGCTGCTCGATGGCTATTTCACCGAGCGCCTGCCCTGGCTGCTCGCGGGCGAGTATCCGGCCACCTACACCGTCTATGCCGGGGGCGATGACCTGCTGCTGGTGGCCCCCTGGCGCTTCGCGCTGCCGCTGGCGCTGCGGCTGCGCGAGGATTTCGGGGCCTTCTCGGGCGGCAACCCGAACCTGACGCTCTCGGCCGGCATCGCCTTCGTGCATCCCAAGCACCCGCTGGCGCTGGCGGTGGAGGAGGCGGAGGAGGCTTTGCAGTCGGCCAAGGACGGCGGGCGCGACCGGATCGGCGTATTCGGGCGCACTCTCGCCTGGGCGGCGCTGCGCGACACGCTCGATCTGGCCGAGGCGCTGAACGAGGCGGTCCGCGCGGACCATCTGCCGCCGACCTTTCTCCACGGCATGCGCTGGTTCGCGGCGCGGCGCCGCGCGGCGGAGGGCGGCGAGGCGCGCGCGGCCGACTGGAATCCGAAATGGCGCTACCAGGAGGCGCGCTTCCTCGAGCGCGCGAAGGCCGAGGCGCGCGAGGGGCTGCGGGCGCTGCTGCGCCGCGCCCTGCCGCCGCCGGGGCAAACATCCGAGGCGGATGCGGAGATCGCGATGACCATCGCGCTGTGGCGGAACCGGTGAAGGAGGTGCGGATGTCGGGCAAGTGGAACAAGCCGGGCGCCGGAGGGCCGCGCCAGGGCGGCGGGCCGGGGGGCGGGAAGCCGCCGTTTGGGGGCGGTGCCTCGCCGCACAACCCAGGGGCGTCCGAGCGCGGCCGCATCGAGGATTTGCTGCGGCCGCCCGCGCAGCGGCTGCCCTACTTCTCCGCCAACGATCCGAAGGCGATCGAGGCGCGGCTCCTCGGCGAGGAAGCGGAGCAGGTGGCGCGCAAGCTCGCCGAGGTGCCGGCCAGCCAGCTCCGCCGTTTCTACGCCGAGGTGATGGCGCTCAAGCGCCGCGCCGAACTCGCCAACGCGAGCGACGAGGAGATCCGAGCGCAGCTCACGCTGCTGCGCGCCAAGGCCGCCTACACCTGGCAGCGGCAGAGCCGCTACCCGGGCGAGCTCGTCGCCTTCTTCACCCGCCACGCCGCCAGCGTGCAGACGAGGCACGACTTCCTGCGCGGCTTCCAGCCGCATTTCGAGGCCGTGATGGCCTTCCACAAGGTGTTCGAGAGGAAGAGGGACGCCGCATGAGCCACCTCCGCGAAGCCGGCCGCCTGCGCGTCACCGGCCTGATCCGCCTGCGCTCCGGCCTGCACATCGGCGCGGGCAAGGATTCCGTCGAGATCGGCGGGATCGACAACCCCGTGATCAAGCACCCGCACACGGGCGAGCCCTACATCCCCGGCTCCTCGCTCAAGGGCAAGCTGCGATTCCTGCTGGAGTGGGCCTTCGGCAAGGTGCGCGCCGACGGCCAGGCCTGGGGCTTCGACAGCAAGCAGCCCGCCGAGCCCGACGACCCCGTGCTGCGCATCTTCGGCAACGCGCTGAAGGAGTGGCAGGGCGGGCCGACGCGGCTGATGGTCCGCGACGCGCCGCTCAGCGAGACGGACCGCGCGCGCTACGCCGAGGCGCCGGACGCCTTCTTCGAGGAAAAGACGGAGGTGCTGATCGACCGCATCAGCGGCAAGGCGCACGACAGGGTCGGGCCGCGGCAGACCGAGCGCGTGCCCGCCGGCGTGGCCTTCGACTTCGAGCTCGCCTTCCGCCTCTACGACCTCGGCGACGGCGCGGCGCGCGACATCGCCTGCCTGAACTGGCTGCTGCAGGGCCTCGCCCTGCTGGAGGAGGATGCGCTGGGCGGCTCGGGCTCGCGCGGCTACGGGCGCATCGCCTTCGAGGAGCTCCGGCTGCACCTGCCCGGGCGCGAGCCGCTCGCACTCGACAACCGCTTCCGCGGCCACCGCTTCGACCGCGAGACGCCGGCCGCGATCGTGAAGGAGGACGAGATCCTCGGGGTGCCGGCCTGATGGAGCTGCGCCGCTTCCGCCTGCTGCTCGATCCGCTCTCGCCCTTCGGCACGCCGCCGACATCGGGGACGCTGTTCGGGCATCTTTGTTGGGCGAAACGCGCGCGGGAGGGGCGGGAGGCGCTGCGCGCCTGGCTCGCCCGGCTGCCCGCGGAACCCCTCGCGCTGTCGGACCTGCTGCCGGCCGACCACCTGCCGCGCCCGCTGCTGCCGCCGGCGCTGAAGCAGGCGCCGGAGGAGGACGCGAAGGCGCTCAAGCGCCGGCGCTACCTCCCGCTCGAGGCCTGGCGCGGCCTGCGCATCGGTGCGACGGCGCGTGCGCTGGAGGCGGCGCTGCGCAAGCAGCGGGACGACCCGCCCTTCCTCAAGCCCGCGCGCAGCCCGCACAACCGCATCGACCGGGCGAGCGGCAAGACGCCCGAGGCCGGCGGCGGCGGCCTGTGGTTCGCCGATGAGCTCTGGCCCGCGGTGGGCCGGGAGGGGCCGCGGCGCATCGCGGCCGATCTCTATGTGCAGAGCGCGCTGCCGGCGGGAGAGCTGGAGGCGCTGCTCGCCGATCTCGGCGCCACGGGCTTCGGGCGCGACGCCTCCACGGGCCGCGGGCGCTTCACGCTGGAGGGCAGCGAGGCGGCGGGCTGGCTCGCCGAGGCGCCGAAGGGAGGGGGCGCGGCGCGGATGCTCTCGCTCTCCCAGGGTGTGGTCAGCGCGAACATGCAGGCGGCGCGCTGGCAGCGCTTCGTGCTGTTCGGCAAGCTCGGCCGCGCCATGGCCGCCGAGGGCAAGCGCCCCTGGAAGCTGCCGCTGGTGCTGGCGGAAGCCGGCGCCACCTTCGCCCCCGAGGGCGCGGGGCCCTTCGGCGCCTGGATCACCGGGCTGCACCAGGACGAGGAACCGGGCGACCCGATCGGCCACAACGCCTTCCACCTCGCCATCCCCTACACGGAGGCTGCGGCATGAACGTCTATGCGGGCCCGGTGCGGGCGCTGACGCGGATAACCCTGCGCCTCGTGCCGCTGACGCCGGTGCATGTGGGGGACGGGACGGAGATGCGGCTCGACGAGTATCTTTTCGAGACGCCGCGGCGTGAGGCGCGCCGTTCCGACGAGTATGGGGAGGAGATCGAGGAGGAGGCGCCGCAGGGCCCGCCCCTGCTGTGCCGCTTCGACCCGGCGCGGGCGATGCGCGCGATGCAGCCCCTACAGCGCAGCGCCTTCCAGCAGGCGCTTGATGCGGGGAAGCTCGACGAGGCGGCCAGGTTGCTGCGCAAGGCGGGCAAGGGCGCGATCGTCGAGCGCATCCCGATCTCCGGCCGCTCGGCGGCCGAGCTGCAAGCGGCGTTCGAGAATCCGCTGCGCCGCTCGGGCCATGTGAAACCCTTCGTGCGGAGCGGCGGGCGGCCCTACATCCCGGGCAGCTCCCTCAAGGGCGCCTTCCGCACCGCGCTCGCCTCGGCGGCCTTGCCGCGCGGCACTCGACAGGACGACGCGTGGAGCCACGAGACCGCGCTCCAGGCCGCCTTCGGCCTAAATCCGGGGGACACGGCGACGGACCCGCTGCGCTTCCTGCATGTCTCGGACGCCTTTCTGCCCGAGGGGGCGACGCTGATCGACCGCGTGGAGGTGATGGACAGCAAGAACCCGCGGGCCGGGAAGATGCAGATGCATTACGAGCGCACCCACGCCCTGGTCGAGCGGGAGGATGCGCCGGTGTTCACGGTGGCGCTCGACTTCGACGCGCGTGCCGGCGCGCCGGAGACAATGTCCCGCTCCGAGGCCCGGTTCGATCCGCCTCTCCTGCTGTCGCGCTGTCGCGCGTTCCATGATACCCTGTTCGATGCGGAAACGCAGCGGTTTTTCGACGGCGCGAGCAGACAGCTCCTTCTGCGGAAACTGCGCGAGCATCGCAGCCCCGACGGAAGGCTGCCGCTGACCAACAACGCCTGGGACCCGGACTTCCTCTTCCTCCGCCTCGGCCGCTTCGGCCATTTCGAGAGCAAATCCCTCGAAGGCGTCCGCCGCGGCCATTTCCCACAGGCGAGGAACCCAGCCGACAAGATCCGCAAGCCCAACGCCTGGGGCCTCACGCGCACCGTCACCCGCGATGCGAACAAAAACCCCATCCCCTTCGGCTGGGTGATCGGCTGGGTGGTCAAGGAGGAACGCGGGTGAAGAGCATCCTCATTGCCTCGGTCGGCGGCTCGCCCAACCCCGTTGCCTCGGCCATCGCGGCGAAGCGGCCCGATCTCGTGCTGTTCCTCGCCAGCGAGAGCGAGGGCGCCCGGCCCGGCTCGGCGGGCCAGGCGCCGGAGATCCTCGAAAAGGCGCAGCGCCCGCGGCAGCCGCACGAGGTGCTGATCGTCCCGCCCGACGATCCGGAGGCGATCTTCCTCCGCCTGCGCGAACGCCTGGCGGCGCTGCGCGCCGAACACCCGCGCGCCGCGCTGCTCTTCGACTACACGGGCGGCACGAAATCCATGACCGGGGCGCTGTTCCAGGCCGCCATCGCCACCCCGGGCGCCGAGGTGCAGTTCATGCTCGGCCGGCGAGAGACCCTGGAGAAGGTCACGGACGGCACCGAGCGCCCCGCGCGCATCGCCATCGACTGGCTGGTCGCGGAGCGGACCGAGGCGCGGCTGCGCGCGGCCTGGAGCGGCTTCGACTACGCCACCGCCGCCGCCGGCTTCGCGCGGCTCCACGAGGAGCTCGGCGCGGACGAGAACGCTCCCGAGGCGCATCGCCGCCGCCTCTCCGACCTCGCCGACGCCGCGCGCGCCTTCGATCTCTGGGACCGCTTCGAGCATGCCGAAGCCGCGCTGCGCCTGCGCGAGCTGGCGGCGACGCGGCCCGCCGCCAGCGCCTGGGCGGAACGCGCGCAGGCCTGCGTGACCAGCGCGCCCGCGCGCATCCTCGACCTCTGGCGCAACGCCGAGCGCTGCGCCGCGCGCGGCCGCTACGACGACGCCGTGGCGCGGCTCTACCGGCTGACGGAATGGGTGGCGCAGTGGCGGCTCGAGGAGAAGCACGGGCTCGATGCGGGGAGGATGGACTGGTCGAAGGTGAGCGCGCAGGAAAGGACGCGCGCCGGCCTCGGCGAGCAGGCGGGCAAGCCGACGCTCTCCGGCCTCATGCAGGCCTGGAAGCTCATCGCCGCGAAGGAGCTGAAGGGTCCGGTGGCAGCCTTCCTCGAAGGGCCTTTCCCGCACAAGGACCCGAACAAGACCGGCGAGGGCCGACTGCGCGACATGCTCGACCTGCGCAACAAGTCGATCCTCGCCCACGGCGAGCGGCCCCTCAAAGAGGAGCACTGGGAACGCTGGCACGACTTCGCCGGAGCGATGCGGACGGCCGTGATCGTGCCGCTCTTCCGCGAGGCCGGCGCGCCGCATGATCTGCCGCCGCAACTGCCGCAGGATCCCGCCGCGCTCGGTCTCTAGAGGCGGCGCTCCGCGGGCCGGGCGGGCGCGACAATCTTGTCGCGACTGCACGGGGCGAAGGGCGCCGCTATGCATCGGGGCATGAGCACGCGGGCGCTGCATCTCCTGGCCTATGACGTGAGCCACCCTGCCCGGCTGCGGCGGGCGCTGCATGCCGCACGCCGCCATGCAAGCGGCGGGCAGAAATCCGCCCATGAGTGCTGGGTCACGGGGGCGGAGCGCGCCGGGCTGCTGCGCAGCCTGCGCCGCGCGCTGCATCCGCGGGCGGACAGGGTGCTCTCCATCCGGCTGGACCCGCGGCTGCCGCCGCGCGGCCTGGGCGTCGCGCAGCCCCCGCAGCCGCCCGGCTTCCGCATCATCGGATGAGGCCATGACCACGCTCTATCTCGACCGGCGCGACGCGCGCATCGAGGCTGGCGAGGGCACGCTCCTGGTGCGCGGGGCGGATGGCGCGCTTGCGCGCGTGCCGCTCGCGCCGCTGGAGCGGGTGGTGCTGCGCGGCCCCGCCAGCATCACCACCGGCGCGATCGCCGCCATCGCGGGCCAGGGTGCGGCGCTGCTGGTGCTGTCCGGCCGCCACGGGCGGATGGCCGGGGTGATGGGCGGGGCCGCGCATGGGGATGCGGCGATCCGCCTCGGCCAGTTCCGCCTGGCGCTCGATCCCGCGGCGCGGGAGGCGGTGGGGCGCGCCGTGCTGCGGCGCAAGCTGATCGGGCAGCAGCGCCTGCTGGCCGAGGGGCTGCGGCGCCGGCCGGAGCGGCGGCGCGCGCTGCTGCGCGGCCAAGCCGCCCTGGCGGAGGCGCTGCTGCGGCTGCGCGCGCCCGGGCCGCTGGCGCCCGCGCAGCTCATGGGCATCGAGGGCGCGGCCGCCGCCGCCTACTGGGAGGCCTATGCCGCGCTGCTGCCGCCCTCGGCCGGCTTCGCCGGGCGCAACCGCCGCCCGCCGCGCGATCCGGCCAATGCGCTGCTCTCGCTTGCCGCCACGCTTGCGCATCTGGAGGCGGTGGCGGCCGCACAGCAGGCGGGCCTCGATCCCGCCATCGGCTTCCTGCACGCGCTGCATCCGGGGCGGGAGAGCCTGGCCTGCGATCTGGTCGAGCCGCTGCGGCCGCTGTGCGAGCGGCTGGTCTGGCGGCTTTTCGCCGAGGAGCGGCTGCGCGCCGCCCATTTCAGCCGCGACGGCGAGGCCTGCCTGCTGGGCAAGGCGGGGCGCCTCGCCTTCTACGCGGCCTGGGAGGAGGCGGTGACGCCGGCCCGGCGGTTGCTGCGCCGCGGGCTGCGCCCCCTGGTGCGCGCGGCGCGCGAGGCCTGCCGGCCGCTGCTGGCCGAGGACGCCGCCGATGCTTGACGCGCTGCACCTGGATGCGGCGGAGCGGCCGGTGGCCGTGCTGCTCGATGGCCCGGCGCTGCGGCTGCGCCGCGCCGGCATGGCGGATGTGTTCGCCCCGCTGCCGCGCCTCTCGCGCGTGGTGGTGCATGGCCCGCGCGTGCAGTGGCGCATGGAGGCGCTGATGGCCTGCGCAGAGGCGGGGGTTCCCGTCCTGCTGCTCGGCGCGCGCGGGGCGCTCGCCGCCGTGCTGCTGCCCGTGCGCCCGCCGGCGCAGCGGCGCGACCTCGCGGCGCTGCTGGACGGCGCGGCGAGCCTGCCGGGCCTGCGCGGGCGGCTCGAGAATTTCTGCAGGGCCGAGTGGCGTCGGGCGGCGCTGGAGGCGCTGCGCGCCGAGGGGGCGTGCCCCGATGGCCTCGATTTGCGCCCCGAGGCCCTGCTCGGCCGCTGGCTGGGCCCGCGCGAGGAGGGTGCGCCGGCCTGGGCGGCCTGGACGCTGCTCAAGGGCTTGGGCGCCGCCGCCCTGGCCGAGGGCCTGGCGCGGCAGGGGGTGGGCCCCAATTTCCTGGCCCGGCGCAGCGGCTGCTTTCCGCTGCCCGAGATGCTGGGCGAGGCGCTGGCGCTGCCGCTGTGCCGCGACCTGCCCGGCATCCTCGCCGGCGCGGGGGCGGGGTGGCGGCGCGGCGTGATCCGCCTGTTCGAGGAGGCCGAGCCCTGCGGCCGGCGCGACCGGATTCTCTCGCGCCTCGCGGTGCTGCTCGCGGCGGAGGCATAGGCCATGCGGCGGCGGCGCGCCTGGCTGATCGGTTATGACATCGCCTCTCCCCGCCGGTTGCGCCGGGTGGCGCGGCTGCTGGAGAAGCACGCCTATCGGCTGCAATATTCGCTGTTCGTGGGCTGCTGGACGACGGCGGAACTCGACGCGCTGTGGGAGAAGCTGGAGGCGCTGATCCATCCGCGCTGCGACGATGTGCGGGCATGGCCGGTGGCGGAGAATGCGGAGGTGGAGCTGTGGGGGGCGGGCTGGCCGGCGGACGTCCTGATCGCCGGGGTGGGCTCGACGCCGCTGGAGCGCTTGCTGCGGTCGGGCGTGGCGGTCGAGGATGCCGGGGCGAATGAGGGATAGGGTGGCGGACGAGACGACATCTTGCGACCCCTCCGGGGAAGGCGTTGTGCGGGCTGGCGTTTTCGGCGAGGGTAGGTTTTTGCAGCAGACCCGATGTTCAGGGGGTCAAAACCGAAGCCTAACGCAACGTTCACGCGCCGCATTTGGTTTTTGCAGCAGACCCGATGTTCAGGGGGTCAAAACAGGCCAGCCACTGTGAAGTGGCTGGCCTGAGGGTTTGTTTTTGCAGCAGACCCGATGTTCAGGGGGTCAAAACGGCTGCGCCGGAGGAAGTTCCTCATCCAGCATGGGTTTTTGCAGCAGACCCGATGTTCAGGGGGTCAAAACACGCTCGGCCGTCGAGGCCACCGCGGCGACCGTTTTTGCAGCAGACCCGATGTTCAGGGGGTCAAAACTTGATCATAGCATTGATGTATGCAGTGTCACTGGTGTTTTTGCAGCAGACCCGATGTTCAGGGGGTCAAAACGTGAAGGCACGATCAGCAGCTAGACTGCTGAAGAGGGTTTTTGCAGCAGACCCGATGTTCAGGGGGTCAAAACGTCATTCATAAGCAGTCTCCTTTTTTGCTTGTGGTTTTTGCAGCAGACCCGATGTTCAGGGGGTCAAAACCCCTCGGCCAGCGTTTCCTGCTGCCGGCGGAACGTGAGTTTTTGCAGCAGACCCGATGTTCAGGGGGTCAAAACATAACGTTCCATCGTCTGTCTACTCCTTCTTGGTTTTTGCAGCAGACCCGATGTTCAGGGGGTCAAAACCTTTGTGTTCGGCGCTGAACACATACGCGGCGCTGTTTTTGCAGCAGACCCGATGTTCAGGGGGTCAAAACCCTGCGAGCGCCTTTAGAAGCACACGACCATTAAGTTTTTGCAGCAGACCCGATGTTCAGGGGGTCAAAACTCACTGGCAATGATGATGTGATCGTTGCCAGCCCCGTTTTTGCAGCAGACCCGATGTTCAGGGGGTCAAAACGCAACATCGCTACGCGCTTTGTCATCCTCCGTCCATGTTTTTGCAGCAGACCCGATGTTCAGGGGGTCAAAACCCAGCTGCCAGCGCTTGTTGCTGGAGGCGGAATATTGTGTTTTTGCAGCAGACCCGATGTTCAGGGGGTCAAAACCTTGTTGCTGGAGGCGGAATATTACCGCCTCCGCAGCGTTTTTGCAGCAGACCCGATGTTCAGGGGGTCAAAACTCCACGTGCTCGGCCGCGTTGGCCGCCTCCACGCGCGTTTTTGCAGCAGACCCGATGTTCAGGGGGTCAAAACGTGCGGTCCTAGCGCGCGGAGGCGCGCTAGGGTCTGTACCCAATTGACGTAGGTGCGTCGCGGTGATTCACCCTGCCAAACGGCGGGGGATGGACGGTGTCGCGCCTGTTCTGGCTGAGCGACGTGCAGTGGGCGGCGATCGAGC
>JBKBSR010000439.1:0-2077 GCA_046291055.1 Roseococcus sp. | reverse complement strand
GGCTGAGCGCCACGCCCGCCGCCTGATCGGCTTGCCTCTCGGGGCGTGTTCCTCTGCCCGCGCGCCGGCGATCGAGGGGCGGATCGGTCATGGCCCGCCGGATGCGCCATGAAGCGAGGCAGGCGGGCGTTGCGGCCCGCGGCCCTTGCCCCGCGACGCCAGGGGCGGCCGGAGGGCCGCCGCCCGGCGTCCGGGCAGCATGACGGCGACCCCCTCCCGCGCCGAGGACCAGCCCGCCGCAAGCCCGTCGAAACAGGTCTTCCAGGCCGGGACCGCGCGGGCGAAGGTGCCGCGATGGCTGGTGGGGCCTGTCGAGACGGCCTCCACCCGGTCATTGCCCATGGCGCGCTGGTAGTCCATCGCCATGCGCCCGATGCCCGGCCGGATCGCCTCGTCCGCCTCGCCGTAGAAGTTCCGCACCGCAGAGCGGATCACCCAGCGATAGCCGTGGTTCGCCGCCAGCAGCCGCCCGAAGGCGGATTGCGCGAAGAAGCCCGGGTCGAAATAGGGCTCCGCCACCAGGTCGCGCAGGCGGGTGGGGATCTGCGCGGGGTCCACCGCCTGGCCCTCATAGGCGCGGCGGCAGAGATCGTAGTGCTCGGCCCGCAGCACCGAGCGCGCGAGGCCCGGCAGCCCGTAGTAGTTCTCGAAGGAGAAGGAGGCGAGGATGAACAGGGTGGTGAGCCAGTCCGCATCGTTCGGGCGCGGAAAGTTCAGGAAGCCGGCGAGCGTCGCGAAGGGGTCGATCGGCGCGCTGGCGGTGGCGGCCGCGCGCACCGCCACGCCGGTCTGCTCCAGCCGCTCGAGCATCGCCATGGTGACGTAGCCGCCCTGCGACCAGCCGGCGAGGAAGAGCGCCGTATCGGCCAGGCCATTCGCCGCCAGCAGCGCCCGCGCGGCGGTGACCAGATCGGCCGTCGCCTGCTGGTGGCTGCCCTTGACCATGTAGCCCTGCGGCTCGGCCGATTCGCCCATGCCCACATAGTCCGCGCCGATCAGCGCGTAGCCCTGGCCGGCGAACTGCGCGATCATCAACTGCGTCTCGGGCGACTGTTCGGGGAAGGAGGGCACCTGCTGGCGCCCATAGACGGTGCCGTGCTGGTAGCTCACCAGCGGCAGCCGCGTGGCGGGGGCCTCGGGCAGCGCCAGCAGCCCCGTCAGCGCCACCGGCCGGTTGCCGCGCTCGGGCGCGAAGGAAGGGTAGCTGACGCGATAGAGGCGCACCGCGTTGCGCGCAGGGGTGTAGGTGACGGGCAGGCCCGCGAAGGCGGGCGTGTCGGTGGCGAGGATGCGGTTGAGGCGCTCCACCTCCCAGCGCGCCACGAGGCGGGCCGTCACGCCGGCGGCTGGCTGCAAGGCGGCGGCCGGGGCCTGGGCCATGGCCCCGGCGGAAGCGAAGGCCGCCGCGGCGCCCATCGTCAGGCCCGCGGCGGTGCTCGCGAGGTGGCGCCGCGGCAGGGCGGCGTCCGGAAGGTCGTCGGGCATGGGCTTTGCGCTCTCCTGCACGCAGTGCGGGTATGGAAAGGGTGGGAGGGCCGGCGCGCAAGCCTGGGCCTCGCCGGTGAAGGAAGCCTTGCGCCCGTCTCAGCCGAAGGCGCCCACCTCATGGGTGATGGCGGCCGAACAGCCGCGCACCAGCGCGAAGAGCCGGCGCATGGGGCCGAAAAGCTCCGCATGCTCGCGCGCATAGCTCGGGCTTTCGGCCGGGGCGGCGGGCTCGTGGAAGTCGAGGCCGGCGGCCGGGTCGGGCGCGTCGGGGAAGATCGTCTCAAGCATGGCCAGCGCCGGCTCCACATCCAGGGCGAGGATTCGCGCGATCGCGGCCTCGCGCGTCATGCCGTGGCGCGGACTGAATTCAGGCACAGCCACCGCCAGCAGCCAGAGGCGATGGATCAGGGCGAGCCGCAGCGCGTGCAGCAGCACCAGCCGCTCGGGCATCTCGGGCAGGTCGGTCCAGACGGCGCGCAGCGCCAGATGATCCGCCTTCAGCCGGCGGTAGAGCCGGCGCAGGGCGGCGGCCATGTCCAGCGCATCGAGCGGGGCGGCCACCTCGAGCAGCGCCTCGCGCCGGCCGGGC
>JBKBSR010000438.1:0-2078 GCA_046291055.1 Roseococcus sp. | reverse complement strand
CGCGGCCGCCCATGCCGCGGCGCGCCAGGCCCTGCCCGGCGGCAGCACCCGCAGCGTCCTGTTCTGGACGCCCTTCCCGCTGGCCATGGCGCGCGGCGAGGGCGCGCGGCTGTGGGATCTCGACGGGCACGAATACAGGGACTTTCTCGGCGAATACACGGCCGGGCTGTTCGGCCATTCGGAGGCGCGCATCCTCGCCGCGGCGCAAGCGGCCATGGCGCGCGGCATCAACCTCGCGGCCGCCGGGCGCGACGAGGCGCGCTTCGCCGCGCTGATCTGCGGCCGCTTTCCCTCCATCGAGCGGGTGCGCTTCACCAACTCCGGCACCGAGGCGAACATCATGGCCCTGGCCGCCGCCCGCGCCTTCACCGGCCGGGCGGAGATCATGGTGGCGCGCGGCGGCTATCACGGCGGCGTGCTGACCTTCGCGCGCGAGGACAATCCGGTGAACCTGCCGGTGCCCACGCGCTTCCTCGACTACAACGACGCCGCAGGCGCGCGCGCCGCCATCCGCGCCGCCGGCCCCGCGCTGGCCGCGGTGCTGGTCGAGCCCATGCTCGGCTCGGGCGGATGCATCCCGGCCACGCCCGACTTCCTCGCGGCCCTGCGCGAGGGCTGCGACGAGACGGGCGCGCTGCTCATCTTCGACGAGGTGATGACGAGCCGCCACGGCCCCGCCGGGCTGCAGGGGCGCATGGGGGTGCGCCCGGACCTCACCACGCTCGGCAAATACATTGCGGGCGGCTTCAACGCCGGCGCCTTCGGCGGGCGGGCGGAGGTGATGGACCTCTTCGACGGCCACCGCCCGGGCGCGCTGCCGCATGCGGGCACCTTCAACAACAATGTCTGGTCCATGGCCGCGGGTTGCGTGGCGCTGGGCGAGATCTTCGGCCCCGCCGAGGCCGAGGCCCTCTACGCGCGCGGCGAGGCGCTGCGCGCCGCGCTCAACGCCGCCTGCGCCGAGGCCGGGGCGGCCATGCAGTTCACCGGCAGGGGCAGCATGATGGCCGCGCATTTCCGCCCCGGCCCCATCGACGCCCCCTACGTCGCGACGGCTGAGGAGGAGCAGCGGCGGGAACTCTTCTTCCTCGACATGCTGGAGGCGGGCATCTACCTCGCCCGGCGCGGGATGATCTGCCTCTCCCTGCCGCAGGCGCCGGAGGACGACGCGGCGCTGCTGGCCGCGCTGCGGGAGTTCCTGGCCGCGCGGGCGCCGCTGCTCGCCTGAGCCTCGGACGGGCGGGAATCAGGCCACCAGCCAGCCCAGCACGAGCACGACCGAGACGACGAGCAGCAGCGCGCGCAGCACCGCCCAGAGCTCGCCGCCCGCCCCGCCCTCCTCGGGCTTGGCGGTGCTGTAGAGGATCACCGGGGGAAGCGGATCGCTCCTCTCCCGCTCCGCAGGGTCCACGCCCAGGGAACCATTGCTCATCACCCACCTCGCTCGCGACACGGCGCCAGGGAGAGGCCCTGCCGGCCGTTCCCTTGGCCCGGGCGCCCAGAATGAGACGCCCCGCCGTCACCACGGATTTAAATCGAATCCATCTTTGTCAAGTTAAGCAGAGGAATCTCGCCTCCGGAATCATGTATCGGCGAGTGTGACGATCTCTGTGCCTTCTTCCACCGTCTCGCCCATATGGGCGCCCAGATGGGCTACAACCCCTGCGCGAGGCGCCGTCAACTTGATCTCGGTCTTCATCGCCTCAAGAACCGCAAGCAACTGACCCGCCGCGACTTGATCCCCCACCTGCACGAGGAGCTGCACAACCCGGCCGGGAATGGGGGCGGAGAGACGGTTCTCCGAAGCCGCCTCCCCCGCCGCCGGCGCGTAGGCGTCGCGCCGCCACAACCGCCAGGATTCGCCGCCGAGGCGGATGGTGCAGCCCCCTTCCTCGGGGGTGACGGTGAAGGCGCGCCGCATCCCGCCCTCCTCGAGCGCGAGCGCCCCCGCGATGCGCCGCAGGGCCACGCGGCGCGGCGCGTCACCCTCCACCTCCGCCTCCACGGCGCCGTCGGCGTGGGCGCGCAAAGCGGAGCGGCGAGGCCGCTGCCCGGCGTCCCACAGCGCCACCAACTCC
>JBKBSR010000437.1:0-2086 GCA_046291055.1 Roseococcus sp. | reverse complement strand
CCATTTCCCCCCCAACGCCCATCCCATCCATTGTGGGTACGGAGGGACGTCGTTTCTCCTCCCCACCCCGCTGCTGCCCGGCGGGCGGCCCATCCCGCCCAGCCAGGACGCGCCGCTGGCCGGCGGCGGGGGCGCGCAGCGCAACCAGATCCCCGCCTACCGCACGCCGCATCTCGAGGCGCGGATGACGCGGCTCTCCGAGATGCCGATCCGCTGCTCGGCGCTGCGCGGCCTCGGCGCGCTGATCCATGTCTGGGCCATCGAGAGCGTGATGGAGGAGCTGGCGGAGATGGCGGGCGAGGATTCGCTCGCCTTCCGGCTGCGCCACCTGGACGACCCGCGCGCGCGCGAGGTGCTGGCCGCCGCCGCCGCCATGGCGGGCTGGGAGGGCCGCGCCGCGCTGCCGGAGGGGGAGGGGCTCGGCCTCGGCTTCGCGCGCTACAAGAACAGCGGCGCCTGGTGCGCGGTCGCCGCGCATGTGCGCGCCGAGGAGCGGGTGCGCTGCCTCTCCCTCTCCATCGCCTGCGACATGGGCGAGGTGATCAACCCCGACGGGGCCATGCACCAGCTCGAGGGGGGCGCGCTGCACGGAGTCTCGGTCGCGCTGCACGAGGCGGTGCGGATCGGGCAGGGGCGGGTGCTCTCCGATTCCTGGGCCGCCTATCCGGTGCTGCGCTTCCGCGACGCGCCGCGCGTGGCGGTGCGGCTGCTCGAACGCCCGCAGGAGCCGCCGCTCGGCGCCGGCGAGGCCAGCATGGGCCCCGCCATCGCCGCCATCGCGGGCGGCATCCACCAGGCGCTGGGCGTGCGGCCCGCGCGCCTTCCCTTCACGCCGGAGAATCTCTGAGTGGCCACGCTGCGCCTCACCCTCGCCTGCACCCTGTCCGACCGCACGCGCCCCATCCTGGACGGGCGGGTGCGCGTGCCGGGGGTGGAGTTCATCGCCCTGCCGGGCGAGCCCGAGGACATCTTCCGCCGCGCCCTGCGCGACCGCGCCTTCGAGGTGACGGAGCTCTCGATGGGCAGCCACATCACCACCACGGCGCGGGGCGATTCGGCCTATGTGGGGGTGCCGGTCTTCCTCTCGCGCGCCTTCCGCCACGGCGCGATCTGGATCCGCACCGACCGCGGCATCGCCCGGCCCGAGGACCTGGCGGGGCGCAGCATCGCCCTGCCCGAATACCAGCAGACGGCCGCGCTGTGGGTGCGCGGCATCCTGCGCGAGCAGCACGGGCTGGACACGCGCGCCATCCGCTGGCGCATCGGCGCCGAGCGCATCGCCATCGCCCTGCCCGAGGGCTTCGACGTGGCCCCGCTCGGGGGCGATCCCGAGCAGGCGCTGCGCGAGGGGGCCGTGGACGCGCTGATCACGCCCCGCCCGCCCGCGCCGCACCCGCGGGTGGCGCGGCTCTTCCCCGACCATCCGGCGGCCGAGCGGGCCTGGTTCGCGCAGACGGGCTTCTTCCCGATCATGCACTGCCTCGCCCTGCGGCGGGACGTGGCGGAGGCCCATCCCTGGCTGCCCGTCGAGCTGTTCCGCGCCTTCGCCGCCGCGCGCCGCCTCTCGCTCGAGGAGCTGCGGCTGAGCAATGTGCTGCGCGTCTCCCTGCCCTGGATCGCCGCGGCCATGGAGGAGCAGGAGCGCACGATGGGCGGCGATGTCTGGCCCTACGGCTTCGCGCGCAACCGCGCCGAGATCGCGGCGATGATCCGCTTCGCCCGCGCCGATGGGCTCGCCCCGCGCGAGATCGCGCCGGAGGATCTGTTCCACCCGAGCACGCTGGGCGAAGCCGCGTGACGCGCCCGCGGCGCGCCGTCTAACCTTCGCAACGACAAGACGGGAGGAAGGCCATGCAGATCAGGCTGGACGGGCGGCGCGCGCTCATCACCGGGGGCTCGAAGGGGCTCGGCCTCGCCATGGCCAAGGCCTTCGCCGAGGCGGGGGGGCATGTCGCGCTGGTGGCGCGCGGGGCGGAGGCGCTGGCGGCCGCGCGGGCCGAGATCGCGGCGCTGGCGCCGGGCGCGCGCATCGCGGCCATCGCCGCGGACATCCGCACGCCCGAGGGCTGCGCCCGGGCCTTCCGGG
>JBKBSR010000436.1:0-2094 GCA_046291055.1 Roseococcus sp. | reverse complement strand
CCCCGAAGTCGCGCCGCACCCCACAACTTCGGGGCGCTTTCGGGGCGCTTTCGGGGCGGTCCATGCCGTGCTATGCATTGGCCGCATCCAGCCAGCGCGCCTCGGGGCCGCCATCGGGCGCCCGCAAGCCCTTCCGCACCCGCCTCTGCGCATCCCGGTATTGCTGCACGGTGAAGCCGCGGCCCATCAGCCAGCGCAGCGCCGAGCGCTGGGCGACCGGCTTCTCGATCCCGAGTTGCGCCATCACGGCCGCCACGCTCCGCAGCTCCTCAGGCTGGAGGCGCGGGCTGTACGGCCCATGCTGGGCGCCGCGCGCGACCTCGGCCTCGAGCAGCGCGAGCGCCTCGGCCGGCGCGCCGCCCGGATCGGCGGAGACGCCCTCCCGCGGCGTCCAGGGCACGGCGGCGGCCACATAGTCGCCGTTGTCGAGCTCGTATTCCGTGAGCTCGTGCCACGCCGCCTCGGTCGCCGGGGAGTAGTTCGCCTTGGCGTTGTCCACCCGAAAGAAGCGCCGCCGCAGATCGAGCGGAACGCCCAGCGCGTCCGCCTCCTCCCGCGTCATGGGCGCGCAGGTGAGCGCGATGCGCGCAGCGCCGACGATGCTGCCCGCGCCGCGGATGCCATCCATGTCCCCGGCCTCGGCCCCTTTCCGCGTGTGATGCACCAGCACCAGCGCGCAGCGGTGCCGCTGGGCGATGCCGCGCAGATGCGCGATGACGGCGCGCAAGGCGGTGTTGTCGTTCTCTTCCGCCGTGTGCAGCTCGACCAGAGGGTCGAGCACCACCAGGTCTGGCTTGTGGTGCGCGAGCAGCCCTTCCAGTGCGTGCCAGGCATCGGTGAAGCCGACCGCGCCGCTGTAGGCGTCGCGCTCGAGCAAGGTGCCGATGCTCGCCGGGCCGCAGCGGAAGATGTGCCCCTCAAGGTCCGCAGGCCCGGCGCCGAACTGGCGCAGCGCGGCGCTGAGGCGACGGCGCTGCTCATCGTCGTCATCCTCGACGTTGTAGAGCAGCACCTTGCGCTTCGGCGCGCCGGCATCCTGGAACTGGGGCAGGCCCGCGGGCTCGAAGCGCCCGAAGCGCATGCCGAGCGCGAGCGCGACCGCGTAGGACACGCAGAGCGACGACTTGCCGGCCGAGCCGACACCCGCGAGCACGCTGACGCTGCCGCGCAGCAGGTAGCCGCGCGCGAGCCACGGGCGCTGCGGGATGGCGCTCTCGTCCCAGGCGCCCGATTCCACCCAGAGCGGCGGCGGGCCGCCCCGCTGCTCGGCGCGGATGGGCGCACTCCGCCCGCCGGGGATGACGGAGAACTGCGCGACGGCAGCGGCCTCGGCTGCGGCGAAGGGATCATCATCCGATGTCGCCGACACGGGGCAGCCTCCTGTAGCCGCAGATGCGCGCGATCCTGGCCGCCGCAGCGCCGCGCGAGACGCGCCAGCAGAAGGCGCCCAGGCTGATCCAGTCCTCCCCGACGGCGCCGCCGGACAAGGTGCGCCAGGCGCCGCCGCCGGCGTCCACATCCACCGCAACCATCAGATCCGGCGGCGGGATGATGCGGGACGCGCCGCCGCGCTCGCGCATCAGGAAAACCCGGCTGTCGCGCAGGAAGCGGTTCAGCCGCGCCGCCTCCTCGCGCTCCCAGTGGCGCGAGGCGCGGTGATACTCGGGCGGCCACCAGCGGATATCCCCACGCGCGAGCGTCGCCACGCGCCGCAGCCCCATGCCGACCAGCGCGCGCGCCATCGAGGCGTCGTCATGGCCAGCGCAGAGATTGGCAAAGGACCAGGCGGGCGCGTCGCCCTCCGGGGTGCCGAGGCGCGGAAGTGGGTGGCGCTCCCGCCACCAGCGCGCGGCCTCGGCCGCCCAGGCGGCGCGGTCATCCGGCGGGGCATCGAGCGCCGCGCTCACCGCGCCGCGTCCCGCACCAGCACGGGCCACAGGACCGCCTGCGCCTCGGCCATGCCGAGCGCCTCGGCCGCCGTGGCGTAGCCGACGGTGCTGCGGATCACCGGCTCCTGGTCCTCGGGCAGCATGTCGAGCGCCCAGCGCCAGCCATCGGCGTGCAGCCAGACGCGCGCGAGGCCCTGCGATTGCG
>JBKBSR010000080.1:0-10871 GCA_046291055.1 Roseococcus sp. | reverse complement strand
CTGCGTGCCCGGCGCGCCATCGTCACCGTCTCGACCGGCGTGCTGGCCGCGGGCGGGCTGCGCTTCGTGCCGGCGCTGCCGCCGGAGGTGGAGGAGGCGATCCATGGCCTGCCCATGGGGCTGCTGACCAAGTTCGGCTTCCGCCTGCTCCGCGACGTGGGGCTGCCGCCCTTCCACTCCGCCCGCCGCGCCGTGAGCGCGGAGGCGCCGCAGCCGATGAGCTGGATCATCCGCCCCTTCGGCGCGCCCATCGTGTTCGGCTTCGTCGGCGGCGACCGCGCCTGGGCGCTGCTGCGCGAGGGCCCGGCCGCCACCGAGGCCGCCGCGCGCGCCGATTTCGCCGCCATGTTCGGCGAGGGCGCGCTGGGCGAGGGCCTCGTCACCCGCTGGGGCGATGATCCCTGCTTCCTCGGCAGCTACACCCACGCGCGGCCGGGCCATCACGCCTCGCGCGCGCTGCTGGCCACGCCGCTGGGCGAGGGCCGGCTGCGCTTCGCCGGCGAGGCGACGCACAGCCGCTTCGCCGGCACGGTGGCGGGCGCCTGGCTCTCGGGCGAGGCGGCGGCGCTCGCGCCGGACGGGTGAGCGGGCCGACGGCGCCGCCCGAGCCCCCGCTACTCCGGCCGCAGGCCGATGGAGGCGACGATGGGCCGCAGCGCGGCCACCTGGGCGTGCACCATCTCGCGGAACTCGGCGCTGCTGTTGCCGCCCGGGTCCGCGCCCAGCTCCTCGATGCGCGCGGCCAGCGGCGGGTGGCGCGCGGCCGCCGCGATCTCGGCCTGCAGCCGCGCGATCACCGGCTCGGGCGTGCGGGCGGGCGCGAAATAGCCGTTCCAGCCCAGAATCGCGGCGTTGGGGAAGCCCTGCTCCGCCACCGTCGGGATGTCCGGCAGCATGCGCGAGCGGCTGGTGGAGCGGATGGCGATGGGCCGCAGCGCGCCCGAGCGGATGTGCGGCAGCGAGGAGGAGAGCTGATCGCCGCCGAAGGGGATGCGCCCGGCCAGCATCTCCTGCACCAGCAGGGATGCGCCGCGGAAGGGCACATGCTCCATGTCGAAGTTGCCGTCGCGCTTCAGCACCTCGCCCACCAGGTGCCCGGCGCTGCCCGGGCCGGTGGAGCCGTAGAAGGGCGGCCGCGGCTGCGCGCGCGCCCAGGCGATCCACTCCGCGAGGTTCGTCGCCGGCACCGAGGGGTGCACCATCACCACCGTCGGCACCAGCGCGCCGAGGCTGATCGGCGCGAAGTCCCGCTCGATGGAGTGCGGCGCGCGGTTGTTGAACTCCAGCACCGCCGTGGTGGCCGAGAAGGTGGAGTTGTGGAACAGCAGCACCTGCCCGTCGGGCGGGGCCTTCGCCACCAGGTCCGCGCCGATGGAGCCGCCGCCGCCGCCGCGGTTCTCCACCAGCATGGGCACGCCCAGCGTCTCCGACAGGCGCTGCGCGTAGAGGCGGGCCAGGATGTCCGTCGTGCCGCCCGCGGCGAAGGGCACGACGACGCGGATGGGCCCGCTGGGCTGCCACGCCTGCGCCCCCGCGAGGCCCGGGGCGGCGAGCAGGGCGGCGGCGCCGAGCGCGCGGCGGGAGAGGCGCATCCCGCTCACTCCACCTGCATCCTGAGCGCCTGCACCAGCGGGCGCACGGCCGCGATCTGCGCGTGGACCGAGGCGCCGAACTCCTCGGGGCTGTTGCCGCCGGGCTCCGCGCCCAGTTCGAGGATGCGGCCCGCCACGGCCGGGTGGCGCGCGGCGGCCGCGATCTCGGCGTGCAGCCGCGCCAGCACCGGCGCGGGGGTGCGCGCGGGGGCGAAGAAGCCGTTCCAGCCCAGGAGCTCCGCGTTCGGGAAGCCCTGCTCGCGCACCGTGGGCACCTCGGGCAGCACGCGCGGGCGCTGGTTGGCCAGCGTGGCGATGGGCTTGAGCGTGCCGGAGCGGATGTGCTGCAGCGAGGAGGAGAGCTGGTCGCCTCCGAAGGCGATGCGCCCGGCCAGCATGTCCTGCACCAGCGGCGCCGCGCCGCGGAAGGGCACGTGCTCCATCTGGAAGTTGCCGTCGCGCTTCAGGATTTCGCCCACCAGGTTCATCGTGCTGCCGGGGCCGGTGGAGCCGTAGAAGGGCGGCGGGTTCTGCGCCCGCGCCCAGGCGACGAACTCCGTCAGGTTGCGCGCCGGCACCTGCGCGTTCACCAGCAGGATCATCGGCACATTCGCGCCGAGGCTGATCGGCGCGAAATCCCGCTCGATGGAGTGCGGCGCGCGGTTCACGAACTCCAGCGCCGCCGTGGTGGTCGAGAAGGTGAGGTTGTGGAACAGCAGCGTCTGCCCGTCCGGCGCGGCCTTGGCCACCACATCCGCGCCGATGGACCCGCCGCCGCCGCCCCGGTTCTCCACCACCACCGAGACGCCCATCGTCTCGGTCATGCGCTGGGCGAAGAGGCGCGCCAGGATGTCGGTGGTGCCGCCGGCCGGGAAGGGCACGACGATGCGGATGGGCCCGCTGGGCTGCCAGGCCTGGGCGCGCAGCGCGGCAGGTGCGACGAGCGCGCCGAGGCCCGCAAGGGCCAGGCCGCGCAGGCCGATGATGCGGCGGGTGATCATGCTCCGGCGTCTCCTCACGCGGGCCGGATCATGCGGCGTCCGGCCCATGCGCAGGATTGGGAACCACTCCGCGCCCCGCGTCAATCGCCGCGGCGCCGGCCCGGGCGAGGTCGAAGCCCTCATAGCCCTTCGCCGCCACCTCCTCGCAGAGGGCGCGATAGCGCGCCATGCCGCCGGCATAGGGCATGAAGACGCGCGGCTTGCCCGGCACATTCGCGCCGAGATACCAGGAGCTCGCGGCCATCGGCAGCAGCGTCGCCTCGGCGGCGGCGTTCACCTCCGCCCCCCAGCGCGTCGCCGCCGCCTCCCGCGCCTCGATGCGGTCGAGCCCGCGCGCGCGCATCTCGCCGAGGCAGCGCTCGATCCACTCCACATGCTGCTCGATGGCCACGGGCATGTTGGTCAGCACCGAGGGGCTACCGGGGCCGGTGACGGTGAACAGGTTGGGAAAGCCCGGCACGGCGAGACCGAGCCACGTCCGCGGCCCCTCGCGCCACGCCTCGGCCAGGGTCAGCCCGCCGCGCCCCGTCAGGTTCAGCCGCAGCAGCGGCCCCGTCAGCGCGTCGAAGCCGGTGGCGAAGACCAGCACGTCCAGCGCATGCTCGCCCGAACGGGTCAGCACGCCGCGCGGCGTGATGCGCGCGATGGGATCCTCGCGCAGATCCACGAGCGTGACGTTGGGGCGGTTGAAGGTCTCGAAATAGCCGCTGTCGATCGGCGGGCGCTTGGCGGCGTAGGGGTGGTCGGTGGGGGTGAGCTTCCGCGCCGTCTCCGGATCCTTCACGATCTCGCGGATCTTGCGGCGGATGAAGTCGGAGGCGGTGTCGTTCGCCGCCTTGTCGGTCAGGATGTCGCGGAAGGTGGCGCGGAACTGCATCCCGCCCTTCGCCCAGGCGGCCTCGTAGAGCGCCTCGCGCTCCGCCTCCTCCACCTCCAGCGCCGACTGCTCGCGCGCGGCGAAGGGGTGGCCGTTGGGCGTGGCGCGCATCACGCGCAGGATCTCGGCGCGGTTCTCGCGCACCCATTGCCGGAACTCGGGCGAGAGCGGCGCGTTGCGCGCCGGCACGCTGTAGTTGGGCGTGCGCTGGAACACGGTGAGATGCGCCGCCTGCTCGGCGATCACCGGCGCGGCCTGGATGCCGGTGGAGCCGGTGCCGATCAGCCCCACGCGGCGGCCCGCGAACTCCACCCCCTCGCGCGGCCATTCCCCGGTGTGGGCCACCCGGCCCTGGAAGCTCTCCAGCCCCTCGATGGCGGGGATGTTGGCGCTGGAGAGACAGCCCACCGCTGCGATGAGAAAGCGCGCGGCGTGGCGCTCGCCGTTCTCCGTCGCCACGCGCCAGAGCCCGGCGGCCTCGTCCCAGCGCGCCTCGGTGACGCGCCGTTCGAGGCGGATGTCGCGGCGCAGGTCGAGCCGGTCCGCCACCCAGTTCAGGTAGCGGCGGATGTCCTCATGGCCGGGATAGCGTTCGGTCCATTCCCACTCGCGCCACAACTCCTCGGAGAAGGCGTAGCAGTAGGAGTGGCTCTCGCTGTCGCAGCGCGCGCCGGGATAGCGGTTCCAGTGCCAGGTGCCGCCCACGCCATCGGCGGCCTCCAGCACGGTGACGGAAAGGCCGAGCCTGTCGCGCAGCGCGTGCAGCGCGTAGAGGCCGGAGAAGCCTGCGCCGATCACCAGCGCGTCCAGCGGCGCTCCGGCCGGCATGCTCCCTTCGGGCATGGCCCGTTCCCCCTTCCTGTGCTTTCGGGGGATGCTAGAGGCGCGGGCCCCCTCTGTCAGGTGCCGCAATAGGTGATGTAGGGCGGCCCGCCCGGCGGCGGCGGGGCGGCGTAGCGCGGCGGCGGCGTCTCGAAGGGCCGGCGCAGCACCGCAAGCAGCGCGTCGAAGGGCGCGAGGTCCTCGCGCTCCACGGCGGCGGAGAGCGCCTCCTCCACCAGATGGTTGCGCGGGATGGCGGCGGGGTTGGCGCGGCGCAGCGCGGCCGCCTTCTCCGCGGCCGCGCCGGGCTCGCGCGCGAGCCGCGCGCGCCAGTCGCCCAGCCAGTCGCCCAGCGGGGCCAGCGCCTCGGGCGATCCGCCTTCCGCCGCATCGGCCAGGGCGCGGAAGCTCGCGGTGAAGTCGAGCCGCGCCTCGGCCATGCGCGCGAGCAGCGCGGCGGCCAGCGCCTCGTCGCCCTCCTCGGCCGTGGCGAGGCCGAGCTTCGCGCGCAGGCCCCGCGCATAGGCGGCCTCGAACAGCGCGGAGAAGCGGCCGATGGCGGCGCGCGCCCATTCCAGCGCTGCGTCCTCCCTCGCGTCGAACAGGGGCAGCAGGGCCTCCGCGAGGCGGGCGAGGTTCCAGGCCATGATGCGCGGCTGGTTGCCGTAGGCGTAGCGGCCGTAATGGTCGATGGAGCTGAACACCGTCGCGGGGTCGTAGGCGTCCATGAAGGCGCAGGGGCCGTAGTCTATGGTCTCGCCGCTGATGGTGGTGTTGTCGGTGTTCATCACGCCATGGATGAAGCCCGCCAGCATCCAGCGCGCCACCAGCGCCGCCTGGCGGGCCATCACCCCCTCGAAGAAGGCGCGATAGGGGTGCTCGGCCTCCGCCGCGGCGGGGTCGTGGCGGGCGATGGCGTGGTCGGCCAGCAGGCGCAGCGCCTCGGCGTCGCCGCGCGCGGCGAAATACTGGAAGCTGCCCACCCGGATGTGGCTGGCCGCCACCCGCGCCAGCACCGCGCCGGGCAGGGGCGTCTCGCGGAACACCGGCTCCCCGGTGGCGACGGCGGCGAGGCTGCGCGTGGTGGGGATGCCCAGCGCGTGCATCGCCTCGCTGATCAGGTATTCGCGCAGCACAGGGCCCAGCGCCGCCCGGCCATCGGCCCCGCGCGAGAAGGGGGTGCGCCCCGCGCCCTTGAGCTGCAGGTCGCGCCGCGCGCCGTCGGGGCCGATCAGCTCGCCCAGCAGGATGGCCCGGCCGTCGCCGAGCTGCGGGGTGAAGCCGCCGAACTGGTGCCCGGCATAGACCATGGCGATGGGGTCCGCGTCCTCGGGCAGGGCGTTGCCGGCCAGGATGGCCACCCCCGAGGGGCTGGCCAGCAGGGCGGGATCGAGCCCCAGCTCCTCCGCCAGCGGCGCGTTGAGGCGCAGAAGCCGCGGCGCGGCCACCGGGCTGGGCGCCACCCGGGCGTGGAACCGCTCCGGCAGGCGGGCGTAGCTGTGGTCGAGGCCGAGGCGCAGGCCGGCGAGGCTGTCGGGCATCGGCCTGAGATCGAGCGCCCGGGGCCGCGCCGCAAGGGGCGGGTTGCGCGGCGCGGCCGCTGCCGCCATCACGGCGCGATGCCGAGGATCGCCGTCGCCCGCCTCTGGTTCGAAGGCAACAGCTTCGCCCCCGCGCCCACGCCGCTCTCGGCCTTCCAGGGCCGCGAATGGGTGGCGGGGCCCGAGGCGCTGGCGCGCTATCGCGGCACCGCCACGGAGCTCGGCGCGCTCGACGCCTTCCTCGCCGCGCGCCCGCAGTGGCAGGCGACCGTGCTGCGCTGCGCCGCCGCCCAGCCCGGCGGGCCGATGACCGACGCCGCCTTCGCCGCCTGGATGGAGGAGGTGGAGGAGGGGCTGGCCCGGGGCGGCTTCGCGGGCTGCTACCTCTCGCTGCACGGCGCCTGCGTCACCGAGAGCGACCCGGAGGCGGACCTGACCATCATCCGCCGCGTGCGCGCCGCGCTGGGGCCCGAGGCGAAGCTGGTGGCGAGCTTCGACTTCCACGGCAACGTCTCGCCGCGGATGATCGGGCTGCTCGACGGCGCCTCGGTCTATCGAACCTATCCGCATGTGGACATGGACGCCGCCGCCGCGCGGGCGCTGGCGCTGCTGGAGCGCGCGCTGGCCGGCCGCCCGAGCCATGGCGCGCTGGTGAAGCTGCCCATGGTGCTGCACAGCTTCCACATGCGCCACGAGGCGGGCCCCATGGCCGAGGTCTGGGCCGAGGCGGCGGCGGCGGAAACCCCGCCCATCCTCGACGCCTCGCTGTTCGGCGGCTTCGCCTGGGGGGATTCGCCGTGGGCCGGCCCCGCCGCCATGGTCTGGGCGGAGGAGCACGCCGCGGCCCGCGCCCTGGCGCGGCGGCTGGCGGACGCGATCGCGGCGCGGCGCGCGCGCTTCGCCGTCTCGCTGCCCCCGCCCGAGGCGGCGCTGGAGGCGGCGCTGGCCGCCCCGGCCGGCCTCGTCGCGCTGCTCGATCCGGCGGACAACCCGCTCTCCGGCGGCGCGGCGGACACGCCCGGCCTGCTGCGCGCGCTGGTCGAGCGCGCGCCCGATGTCGAGACGGTGTTCTGCTTCCTGCACGACCCCGACGCCGTGCAGGCCGCCCAGGCGGCCGGCCCGGGCGGGGCCTTCGCGCGCCCTCTGGGCGGGCGCACCACCCCCGATTTCGGCCCGCCCGTGCCCTTCGAGGGCCGGGTGGAGGCGCTGACCCAGGGGCGCTTCCTCAACACGGGCCCCATGGAGCACGGCGCGCCGGTGGATTTCGGCCCCACCGCCGTGATCCGCCGCGGCCGGCTGCGGGTTGTGCTGACCTCGCGCAAGGAGGCGGTGGTGGACCCCGCCTTCTTCGACCTGCACGGCATCGCGCTCGAGGAGGTGCGGCTGCTGGCGAACAAGGCGAAGAACCATTTCCGCGCCGCCTTCGCCGGGCGCTGCAGCGCCATCGTCGAGTGCGACGCGCCGGGGCCCGCCGCGCTCGACCTCGCCGCCCTGCCCTTCCGGCACGTGCCGATGGACTGGCGCGCGCCGCCGCGCCATCCCTGAGCCATGGCGAAGGGCCGCATCCGCTACGTCTGCCAGTCCTGCGGGGCGGCGCATCCCAAATGGCAGGGCCGCTGCGACGGCTGCGGCGAGTGGAACACCCTGGCCGAGGAGGCCCCGCGCCAGGGCCCCGGCCCCGCCGCCAAGGCCCCGCCCGGCCGGGGCATCGACATCGTGAGCCTCGCCGGCGAGGGCGCGCCGCCGCCGCGCCACCGCACCGGCATCGCCGAGCTCGACCGCGTGCTTGGGGGCGGCTTCGTGCCGGCCTCGGCGGTGCTGGTGGGGGGCGATCCGGGCATCGGCAAATCCACCCTGCTGCTGCAGGCCGCCGCCCGCATGGCCGAGGCCGGGCGCCGCGTGCTCTACATCTCGGGCGAGGAGGCGGTGGCCCAGGTGCGGCTGCGCGCCCAGCGGCTCGGGCTCACCGCCTCGCCCATGGGCCTCGCCTCGGCCGGCGCGCTGCGCGACATCGCGGCCACGCTGGAGGCCGAGCGCGACGCCGCCCTGGTGGTGATCGACTCCATCCAGACCCTATGGCTCGACACGCTGGATTCCGCCCCCGGCACGGTGGCGCAGGTGCGCGCCTGCGCGGCGGAGCTGATCCGGCTGGCCAAGTCGCGCGGCTTCGCGCTGGTGCTGGTGGGGCACGTGACCAAGGAGGGCACGCTGGCCGGCCCCCGCGTGCTGGAGCACATGGTGGACGCCACGCTCTATTTCGAGGGCGACCGCGGCCACCAGTTCCGCATCCTGCGCGCCGTGAAGAACCGCTTCGGCGCCACCGACGAGATCGGCGTCTTCGAGATGACCGAGGGCGGCCTCGTGGAGGTGCCCAACCCCTCCGCGCTGTTCCTGGCCGAGCGGCGGGGCAACATCTCGGGCAGCGCCGTCTTCGCGGGGCTCGAGGGCACACGGCCCGTGCTGGTGGAGGTGCAGGCGCTGCTCGCCCCCTCCTCCGGCGGCTCGCCGCGCCGGCAGGTGGTGGGCTGGGACGGGGGGCGGCTCGCCATGCTGCTGGCCGTGCTGGAGGCGCGCTGCGGCCTGACCTTCGCCCAGGCGGACGTCTATCTGAACATCGCCGGCGGCCTGCGCATCAACGAGCCGGCGGCGGACCTCGCCGTGGCCGCCGCCCTCGTCTCCGCCATGACCGACCGGCCCACCGAGGCGGATGCGGTGTATTTCGGCGAGGTCGGCCTCTCCGGCGAGGTGCGCCAGGTGGCGCAGGCCGAGCAGCGGCTGCGCGAGGCGCAGAAGCTCGGCTTCGGCCGGGCGGTGCTGCCGCGCCGCCTGGCGCGCGGGAACAAGCCGCCCCCCGCCGTGGAGGGGATCGCGCTGGCCGAGATCGGCCACCTCGCCGATCTCGTGGCCCCCTTCGCGGCGGCCACGGTGCGGCGGCGCGGCGCGGCCGCGAAGGGTGACGCCCCCTGAGGCCCCCGCTATACGGCGGCGCACCATGACCTGGGTCGATGGCGTCCTGCTCTTCGTGATGGTGGTCTCCGCCATCCTGGCCTTCCTGCGCGGCTTCGTGCAGGAGTTCCTGGGCATCGCCGCCTGGATCGGCGCGGCGCTGGCCGCCTTCTGGCTGGAGCAGCCCGTCTCGGCCGTCATCGAGGGGGTGATCGAGCCGCGCTGGCTCTCCGAGGCGCTGGTGATCGGCGGGCTGTTCCTGTCCATCCTGGTGGTGCTCAAGCTGCTGATCCACGCGCTGTCGGGGCGGGTGCAGCGCAGCGCGCTGGGCGGGGTGGACCGCTCCCTCGGCGCGCTGTTCGGCCTGGCGCGGGGGGCGGTGATCGCCATGCTGGCCTATGTGCTGGCGGGCCTCGTCTTCCCCGCGGTCGACCAGTGGCCCGAGCCGGTGCGCGAGGCGCGCGCCCTGCCCCATGTGGTGGACGGGGCCCGCTGGCTTGTGGAGCTGCTGCCGGAGGAGTATCGCCCCCGCATCGCCGCGCCGCCGGAGCGGCGCCTGCCCACGCAGGAAGACCTGCTGCGCCCCCCCGCGCGCAGCCGTAGCTGAAGGCCCATCGCATGGCGCTGCCCTGGTCCGACGACGACAGGTTCCACGAGGAATGCGGCGTCTTCGGCGTCTGGAACGGCAAGGACGCCGCGGCGCTGACCGCGCTCGGCCTGCACGCGCTGCAGCACCGCGGCCAGGAGGCCTCGGGCATCGTCTCGCTGGACGAGGCGGGCATCTTCCACGCCCACAAGGGGCTGGGGCTGGTGGGCGACATCTTCGGCGACGCCAAGGTGATCTCCGCCCTGCCCGGCAGCGCCGCGGTGGGCCACAACCGCTACGCCACCACGGGCGAGACGGCGCTGCGCAACGTCCAGCCCCTCTACGCCGATTTCGAGTTCGGCGGCTTCGCGGTGGCGCACAACGGCAACCTGACCAATGCCGGCCAGCTCCGCCGCGCGCTGGTGCGGCGCGGCTGCCTGTTCCAGTCCACCACGGATTCCGAGGTCTTCATCCACCTCATCGCCATCAGCCTCTACGCCACGGTGGTGGACCGGCTGATCGACGCGCTGAAGCAGGTGCAGGGCGCCTACAGCCTGGTGGCGCTGCACAACGGCGCGCTGATCGGCGCGCGCGATCCGCTGGGCGTGCGCCCGCTGGTGCTCGGGCGGCTGCACGAGGGCTGGGTGCTCGCCTCCGAGACCTGCGCGCTGGACATCGTGGGCGCGGAGTTCGTGCGCGACATCGAGGCGGGCGAGATCGTGGTGATCGACGACGCCGGCATCCGCAGCCTCAAGCCCTTCCAGCCCGCGCCGCCGCGCTTCTGCATCTTCGAGTACATCTACTTCGCCCGCCCCGATTCCGTGGTGGAGGGCACGCCCGTCTACGAAAGCCGCAAGCGCATCGGCGCGGAACTCGCGCGCGAGAGCCATGTGCCGGCCGATGTGGTGGTGCCCGTGCCCGACTCCGGCGTGCCCGCCGCCATGGGCTACGCCGCCGAGGCCGGCGTGCCCTTCGAGCTCGGCATCATCCGCAACCACTATGTGGGCCGCACCTTCATCGAGCCGACGGACCAGATCCGCCACCTCGGCGTGAAGCTCAAGCACAGCGCCAACCGCGCGATGATCGAGGGCCGGCGCGTGGTGCTGGTGGACGATTCCATCGTGCGCGGCACCACCTCGAAGAAGATCGTGGAGATGGTGCGCAACGCCGGCGCGGCGGAGGTGCACATGCGCGTCTCCTCGCCGCCCACCACCCATTCCTGCTTCTACGGGATCGACACGCCCGAGCGCGAGCAGCTCCTCGCCGCGCAGCACGACCTCGCGGCCATGGCGCGGCTGATCGGGGTGGACAGCCTCGCCTTCATCTCGCTCGACGGGCTTTACCGCGCCCTGGGCAAGCCGGGGCGCGACGCGGCGAGCCCGGCCCATTGCGACGCCTGCTTCACCGGCGCCTACGCCATCCCGCTCACCGACCGCACGGACAACACCGAGACGCGGCCGAGCCTGCTGAAGGCCACGCTGTAATGGACAAGCCGCTCGCCGGGCA